>CAZKHU010000084.1:0-8710 GCA_964552725.1 uncultured Syntrophus sp. | reverse complement strand
TACCTCGCCGGGCGTATGTCGTCCGATCCGGCCGATGCGCTGATAAAAACTCGTCGCGGAATAGGGGACTCCCACCAGAATGGCCAAGGTCAGGTACGGTATGTCCAGACCGAGTTCAAGGGCGCTGGTGCTGATTATGCCGGCCAGCGTTCCCCGGCTCAACCGCTCCTGGATGAGCTGCCGGTCATGTTCTTCGTATCCCGCTCGGTAGGGCAGGATGTTGAGCTTCTCCAGGTGATTCTCATGAGCAAAATCCTCGTCCTCTCCGTCTTTTCCCTGAAAACGGGATACGATGGATGCCAGATATTCCGTCTGCTTGCGGCTGTCGACAAAGGCGATGAACTTGTGATCAGTCTTTCTGCCGATGTAGTCCATCAATTCCGACAGGGAGGTCAAAAGATCGCTCCCGGCGGGAAGATCTGCCAGGTGGATGGTCACACCCTGCCTGGGCGAGGTATCGCGCCCGGAATCGATGATCCGGAAGTCCAGACCGAAGAGGTTGCGCAGATGATTCTCCGGCGCGGCGATGGTGGCGGAAGCCGTGATGAATTGCGGAAACACGCGCAGCAGTTGCAGGATGTGCCGCAGTCGACGGAACAGGTAAGCGGCGTTGCTGCCGAAAACGCCGGTGTAATAGTGAACTTCGTCGACGATGACCAGTCGGGTCTTCATCAGGAAGCACATCACGGCCTTGTCGCTGACATGAAAGAGAAGCCATGCATGGATGATGTCGGGTGTCATGATCAGCACCCGGCAGTTCCGTACAATGTCCATGCGCGCCTGCATCGGCGTTTGGCCGTCGATTCTTCCCACGCGGGCGGGGATGTTGGCGCTGCCGAGCGCCTGGATCCAGCGTTCTTCCTGTTCACGGCCCAGGGCCTTGAGGGGATAAACGACGATGACGCGGGCCTTCGGATCGGCGGCGAGTTTTTCCATCGCCGCGACGTAAAACGGTAGACTCTTGCCCGACGCCGTTCCCGTGGTGATGCAGATATTTTCACCCGCCAGGGACGATTTGATCGCCTCTTTCTGGTGACGGTAGATGCCGGCTGGGAAGGAAGATTTCAGAAAGTCGGCCGATTCGAGGTGAAGCTGAAGATCGTCGGAAGGGAAATATTCTCCTTCTCGTCCCGGAAGCGTCAGCCGTTCTGAAATTGTCCAACCATTCGTTTTCATGAACTGATCAATCATGCAGCCTCCTCTTCAAATCAGTTATTTACCAAAGCCAAGCAGGGTAAAGATCCCCATATCCTCCCGGCAATCAGGACAAAGATCGTTTTCTCTCTCCGGATCGGTGGCTTTAAGAATATCTCCCCCAGATCGTCGGCAGGATTCTTTTGGACGGAAATTGTGTCGTCGTATTCCCGCAGGCACCGATTGCATGTCTTCACTGCCCCTCCGGACGGTCTTGTTTTTCCTCCATCTCTTTCAAATCCTTCATCATCTTATCAATCCACTGTTCGTCATTGGTAAATGTGACCCCATAACAGTCACCGGTGTCTTCATCAGAATAGATCGCGACAATTTCGAAAAGCCTATAGCCGACAAGCAACCAGAGCTTTGCCAAGATTTCCCTGCGATTTGTGGTGAACCATCCAATGATCAGCGCGCCGGTCAAAATCATGATAAAGGCTGTCAGCATATTTTCTCTCCTCCATTTTTTTATACCTTGGAAAAGCAGAATATGTGCCAACAGATAGAAATTTTATATCTATTCGATATTGTGTGTATTATTTACGGGAGGTCTTTCGGGCAGCAACGAAATGGTAAGATAGATTACTGAAATGGTAATAAAAGTTACTGACCACTTTAATCGGGCGAGTTTTTCAAGATATCCTTCAGAATGAACTCCAGATTGTATGTAAAATAACGTTTCGGCAGATTGGTTCCGTGGTTCTTGGCGCGGGTGTTCATGTTGAGGTAAACCATGAGCCCGTCCTTTGTTTTTTGCCGGAAGCCGCTGTTCTGCCGCCAGAACAGGCTGTCATCGCCGTGTGCAATAGCCTGATCGATTCCCTGCTTCGCGGCGGCGACGGCGTTGATCGACGTCGGCAAAGCCCTGCCGCCAAGCAACTCCACGGCGTCCTTGAAGAAAACGATAACATTCCTGATGCCATGTTGCTCGACATAGGCCGTAAACTCTCTCAAGGATCTGTCCAGGATTTCCCTTCTGTAGGTCAATGGCGCTCCCGCAAAAAGTTGCTGCAAGTCGGCAAACTGTCGCGTTGGAAAAGGATAGAGACACCGGAAATAATAGAGAAACGGAGAGTCGTATTTTCCGGTCAGCAAGGTGTCCGCCACACAGCTGATCCAATCGCCCTTGTTCAGCAACGGAAGCAAGTTGCAGTTGAAATCGACCTCGAACAGGCGCTCCCAAAAAGATTGTGAATGCCGCTCTGAAAGGAAAAGCCCCGCTGCCACGGAATCGGGATGGGGATTTTTGAACAGCAGCAGGACGTTTGTCCGGTTATTGCCTTCATATTCCGGAGTGATTTCCTCGGTCAGATAGGTGATTTCCTTTGCCTCATCGTTAAATGAGCACAACTTTCTTGCGGATACAAAAACCGGCTCTATGAATAATCGCGCCTTTACCATATGATACTCAGAAGCGTTAGCAAATTTCATCTTTTCTTCTTTTTGAATTCTGTTCATTTTGTTGTTTCCGTTAGTGAAATACACTTATTATGATTCTTGCATATAATTGGGTTTGCAATTTAATCGAGATGCTCTTTTGCCTTCGATAGTGAATCCATCTGCCTTGTCGATATCGAAGGCAGGATGATTACTTATATAATCTTCCCATATAATCTCGTACGTATTTCGTTTTAATAGAGAAATATTCTGAGTTTCGCCAGTTTCTCCTTCGTCTAATCCAATGCTAAAATTTACACCACCTATATCTGTAATAAGATAACGGTCATGCAATTTTTTTCCACCGGGTTTCTGCTTCCATCGCTTAAAACATATACGCAGTCCGTGCGGGATAGAGTCTGCGAGTTCTTCCATGCAATGTTTTTTAAAATATTCTTCCGTCGGGGGCTTGTAAATATCTGGGGACGAATGGATTTCGATTCGGAGTTCGGACAGTTCATGGCGACCCAGAGATAATTCCCGCATAAACGCCGAAAACGGTCTCTGCCACTTCCACCGTTTTTCTCCCCTCATGAAATATGGATCTATAAATATAGCTGTCCGGCAGTTTATCAATAAAGGTCGGACCGCTTTGGCCATCTCAAATGCTTTGCGTGGTACATCAGGTAATTGCTCATTGATATGCCACTTCGAATTACTTAAAACGCCGAGCATTTGGGACATAAGTACACTTGGGTGATTCCTGGGATTCGATAAAGCCAAAATCGCATGAAATGGTAAAAGGGTGTCTTCTTTTTCTGCATTCCTCAGCCATTCGATATTGCCGTCATAACCATCTGTCTTTCTTGATATCCTTGCTTCGGAAAGAATGGCAATCATTGCTGTTATTCTTTGAAGTTCCTCATCCGTTTTGCCCGATGCTGCTTGGAGTACTTGACGTCGCCAATTTTGAAGCTTCGGATACTCAGACATTATCCGTGGTTGACCTATCCCAAACTTTTCATAGAAATAACGATAATTGTCTCGCTCTCCGCAAGCGGCCACAAGTTCAGGTTCTACGGCAAACTCAAAAACCATATTAAAATAACTCCTTCGCTCGTTCCGTGAAAAAGCCATTCGGCCATCTGTCAATAAATTCTCCGTCTTCAGATATCCGCAGTTCTATTAGTTCCGTTCCGTGTTCTGTCGGCTTGGCATAAATAACAGCCACATCCTCCGGCCGGAGGGGTCTTTCGCCTTCCTTCAGTTCACCATTCGTTGTAGCGCGTATCAAACGCAGCAGACGCAGGATGAGGTGTTCGCTATGGGTTTCGATGATAAACTGATTGCCATATTTTTTTTCCTCATCCTCTAATACATAATCCATGGAAACTGTTTTGGTTCTTCCCGCTATTTCGGCAAAGAAACTGCCCAACTCAGCCTGCAACCGCGGATGAAGGTGAATTTCCGGCTGCTCTATAAGGATGATCTTGTTTTCGGAAAGAACTCCCTGCACAAGAATGGGCAGCAGTTGGCCGATACCGAAACCCACGTCCTTGGGACTGGCGGGAACGCCTGTTTTTTTGTCAACCAGTATAAGTGAAAAAAGATTTCCCTTCAGGACTTTTCCCTTCAGGACATCAACCTTCAGGTCATAACCGATGTCAAACCTATCAAACCACTGATTGACTTTGTCCACGAGGTCGGACCTTTTCATGAGGATGTCCGGCGTGTATTTACCGGATTTGCCGACGTTGGAGGGGATATTGCCGGAATATGAGTAAACCCTTTCCGGATATTCTCTCAACGGGCCTATGTAAACGATCTGTCTCAGGTACTCCTTGAACAGTGATGATCCCCAGGAAAAGAATTTAGTAAGATTTAGCCCCCCGTAGATTTCACTTGTATCAGTTGCCGGTTTTCCCATCGCCGCAAACGCCGGGATCTTTTGAAAGAGCCATCCTTCATCACCCCTGAGATCAATCTTATCGCCAGGAAAGCAATTTGATAAAAATATCAACCTATCGCTGACCGGGAAATGGCGTATTTTTAGGACGTCATCATACGATGCGTGCAAAAAGGAGCGGTGAAGGATTTTTGACAGCTTTATGACCTTATTTAATTGTTGGACTTTTGCTTGTCGTACTAATAGGTCGCATCTCTTTTCATCCAAATCTCCATCTTCCAGCGCTGAATCCTTTGAGTTTAGCTTGTCGCTTTCAGTTTTTATCTCTTCGATTTTTTTTTCTAAATAGTTCTGCAACTCTATTAGCTCGTCTTTTGTCTGTCTATGTATGGAATGTTTTGGATCAGAATATGCTTTTGGATGCGGTCCCCCTCCACCAAAGCTTACTTGTCCCTCCATCATTTCCCACTGTCGCCTCAGTAAATTGTGCCTCAAACTCATCTGATCCAAAACCAACACAGATTTTTTAAGATCAGACAGCCATTTGTCGATTTCCGCCTGATCATTGCCATCCTTTTCAAATTCAGCCTTTTTTCTCAGTACGGCACGTTTCAGATAGGGAATGTCCCAGATGCTTTTCCACTCCATAAGAGGATTTGAATCTAGGCTTTCTCTCATTTTGATCGATTTCAACAAAATCTCCCCAGACTTATCCTGCGTGAAAGAAAATTCCAGGGAAAGATCATCCTTTTCACCTTCTCTCCAGAGAGGTCCACCCGGATTCCACATATCCCAAAAATATTTAAAGGATATAGACAGACGAAAGTCTTTCCCGGTATCGTGCCCGTTAATGAATTCTTGATAACCGCCGAGATCGACGAAATTCCCCTTTGGGAGCAGGACGATCTTGTCATCACCCGATTCTTCCAGCGTCTGCTTGAACAGAAGAAGTGACTGTAGTAATGAACTTTTTCCTGAACTATTTGGCCCATAAAGTAGTGTTATGGGCTTGAGGGGAATGCGTTGCATCTTGCCGAAGGATTTGAAATTTTCGATACCGATTTCGGTAAACATGTTGGTACTCCTGACTTTGACTAATTTGCGTTTGTATTTAGATCCGGATCTATTTAAAGCGAATTTGTGATCCGCCAATCATGGACGCATAACCTTCTGAAATTAAAATAGGTCCGACGTAAGAAGAAAGTTGTGTTTTGCTCACATTTTCCTGTAGCCATTTTCCAACACTGCCACGAGGAGGATTATCGTGCGACGTGCCAATCTCGACAGTTTTTCCTTTGAAATGTTGTATTAGATTTCTATATTGCTCGGAGTTAACGTTGGCCCAGTTTTTATTTTTACCAAAAACGATCTCAGTACCTTGAGTAACAGATCCGGTATATGAGAAATCTTCTCCTCTTCCTGACCATGTCTTCATAACGCCTCTTATAGTAATGTTTGTTCTCTTCCCTTGGAATCCGATCGCACCGAATATGACATCCTATGGTTCAGAGACTCTATGTCTCCAATAGTCAGGGGCACGGTGAAGGTGCATTACGGCGATAACCACTATTTGTTCTTCTTCCTCGGAATACAGGATTCCATAGGGAAAGCGGCGGACCAGTTTTCTCCTGATTCTGTTTCGCTGGACTGGATATGCCTTGGGGTTGTACGCGATGTCGTCAGTCTCCTTCTTGATCGCGGATAAGAACGCCCGTCCCAGTCCTCGGCTGTGGGTTTCATAGAAGATCGCGGCTTCGTTCATTTCCTGTTCTGCCAAAGGGAGAAAAATGATTTTCTTCATCGCACCTTCGAGAACGCATCCCGAAAAACATCGTCGGCTGGCCTGGTTTGAAGTTTCCCTTCCCGGTATTCACGATAACGTCGTTCGGCCTCCTGCAGCCAGAGCTCTTCTACATCCGCATCGTCGTGATTATCGAGACTCTTGATCAGATTCATCGCCAGCCGGGCGCGATCCTGGGAAGAGAGGGAAAAAACTTCCTTTTCTATCCTCATTAAATCGACATTCATCATCAGCCTCCTTGCCATAGGGGTAAACTTAACTTCGTGCAATATCAACAGATATTTTCAATACGCAGAAAGTGTCCCAACAAACCCATGATGCCGGTTCCACCTTGTCAGTGGAACTGGGTCTGTTTTTCCCGCTGCGCCTGCTCTTCTTTTGCCTTGGCCTCCGCCCGTGTCTGTTCGTCGGCCTTTCGGGCGGCGCGGCCCTCGGGCGTATCCGGATAAAGTTTGACGTTGATGTCCTTTTCTTCGAAGCGCCACATGCTGCCGGTTAGCGGATCGACGATCAACATGCCGGGGATTCCCCCGAAAAGCAGGTTGCCGATGTACCAGGGGTTAAGCTCCGGCGCGATGGATACCTTCTCGGTTACATAGCCCTCTTTCGACAGCGTGATATTGTAGTACTTTTTCTGAAAATATCCGTCGCCTCTCTCCAGTGTGGCCGTGTGCGGGGTCTTGGCCTTGACGATGCTTTTGCCGGCGGCGACGTCGGTGATCTCACATTCCGCGCCGTCCGGCTGCGTCAGAATGGGAATGGTTTGCGGCCCGTGGGACATGATCGTGGCGCAACCGGTTAGAAAGAACATACAAATATACGTGATTCCCGTAAAGATGATCCTGGTCATGTGCTGCCTCTTTGATGCATTAATTTTGAAGGATGAATAGAGCAGCAACCATGCCAAAGAGGGTGTTAGCCTATAATATGCTGAAAATACTCGTTTATGTATAATAAATACTTACACTGCCGAAAATGTTTTAGTAAATTATATCACGAATAAAGTAACCATCGTTACGTTTTCATGCTGCACGTCACCTTGCCGACTCTTGGCATGGGCAGAAAGTCCAGTCAACGGATTCCATTTATTGAGGTCAGGGCTGCATGTTATAACCGGGCGTCGGCATCACGGAAAACGGCCAACCCCTTCAGGTAATCTTCATACTCTATAGGCGCCTGTATCCCGAGATCAGACAGGACGTCTATTGTTTCCGAAAGGGACAGATCCAGTATCTCAGCCAGTGTGCCGAGGGACAATTTCCCCTGCCGGTATTGTCTTATCATCAGAAAGTTCCACCCCTCCCGAATGAGTTCACGCGCAACGGTCGATTTATCCTTTTGCCCTTCTTTGGAAAGCTCATTCAGTTTCCGGGATTCCGCTTCTTTTATCAGTTTTTCTAAAGCCACATCTGACGAATATCGTCCTGACATGGCTCAATGGGTGATTTCGATCCCATTTTTCACGATGTGGTTCAGCAGCGTTCCGGGTGCCGCTTTCCTGACCTGTGAAGGGGAAAATCCGAGAACGTCCATCGGATGGCGGATGTTCCATGCCGCCTTTCCCAGAAAACCAGCCCGATCCCAGAGGCTCATCTTTTCGAAAAAAGGTGATATGATTGCCAGATCCACGTCGCTTTCCGTGCCTGCATCAAGGCGCGCCTGTGATCCGAAAAGATAGATCCTTTCGACGGGCACGCCCAGCGCCTCCAGGTTTTCAACATATAGGGCGACTATGTTTCTGATTTCAGATGTTGCTTGAGCCACTGGATCATCCTTTTCGTTTCGATCAGAATCAGTTTTGCCGTATCCTTGTTGAATTCCCTGGACAATGTTCGCAGATCTTCGGGATATCGGGTTGCGACACTGACGTGATCGATCCTCTGAAAAAATTCCTTCAGATTCTCTGGAAATGTTATCTCCGTTTTCTGCGCCAGGTTGATCAGATGGTGGATCTTGGGAGGTAACTCTTCCGGATATTTATCGGCCAAAAGCGCCTTCAGCATTTTTTCAATAGCAAGATGGCACATGAATACGACGTATAAATACCGCCCCGCCTTGAACATGGCCTCCGCCGTCTGTAGGTCATATCTGGAAGTAGCCACCCAGTTCCTGACGATTCTATTCATAAGCCTTCCTTAATCCTGCCTATTTTCGAGTGTAACCTCGCCATCGGCATCGTCGTGAGTATCGAGACTCTTGATCAGATTCATCGCCAGCCGGGCGCGATCCTGGGAAGAGAGGGAAAAAACTTCCTTTTCTATCCTCATTAAATCGACATTCATCATCAGCCTCCTTGCCATAAGGATAAACTTAACTTCGTGCAATATCAACAGCTATCTTCCAACCCTAAAGCCCGAACCTTTCTTTGGCCCGTTTTCGGAAGGTGTGGGGTTTGACGCCGAGGAGGCGGGCTGCGGCCTCCCGGTTGCCGT
>CAZKHU010000083.1:0-13343 GCA_964552725.1 uncultured Syntrophus sp. | reverse complement strand
GTAACTCCCGTTCCTCACAATGGGTGCCGTCCCCCGAAACGAAGAAGGGTTTAATCCCGTTTCTGATATTATTTGAAATTTTGTTGACAATAAATAACGATTACTGTTGATTATTGACAAGGAGGCTTTGTTGGCAAGGTATAGAGATTCAGTTTGCAGGTTGTGCCGCAGGGAAGGCTTGAAGCTTTTTTTGAAAGGCGACCGGTGTTACACCGAAAAATGCTCATTTGAAAGAAGGGGATTTGCGCCGGGAGAGCACGGCCAGTTACGAAAGAAGTCTTCCGATTACGGCGTGCAGTTGCGGGAAAAGCAGAAGCTGAAGAGGATGTTCGGCCTGCTTGAAAAGCAGTTCAGCGGTTATTTCGAGAAGGCGGAGCAGCGCAAGGGCGTGGCCGGTACCAACCTGCTTTTGTTTCTGGAAAGAAGACTCGACAATATGGTCTTCCGGATGGGATTTGCCAATTCAAGGACGGAGGCTCGTCAACTTATCAGGCACAAGCATTTTCTCGTGGGCGGCAAGCCGGTCAATATTCCCTCCTATCTGCTCGATACGGGAGATGAGGTCGCGGTCTGCGAAAAAAGCCGAAAGGTTGAGCGGATTCTTGAAGCAATGGAGACGGTTGCCCGCAGGGGAGTTCCTCAATGGCTGGATGTCGACAAGAAAAACTTCCGCGCTTCGGTCAAAACGCTTCCCACTCGTGAAGAGCTGACGATGCCTGTGAATGAACAGCTGGTGGTAGAACTTTATTCCAAGTAAGAAGCAGATAATGTAACCAACCATCAGGAATTCAGGGGATGAATTATGCATAAAAACTGGCGCAGTTTAATAAAGCCCAAGAAGATAGAAATAGACGAAAGCACCCATACAGGGCATTACGCCGAATTTGTCTGTCAGCCGCTGGAACGCGGGTTCGGCACGACACTGGGCAATTCCCTGCGCAGGGTGCTGTTGTCGTCGATTCAGGGTGCGGCGATTGTCTCCGTCAAATTTGACGGAGTTTTTCATGAGTTTTCGACTATCCCGGGGGTAAAGGAAGATGTGACGGATATTATCCTCAACCTGAAGGGTGTCCGTCTGAAGCTTGACAATGAAGGACCGAGGACCATCTATCTTGACGTTTCCAGGCAGGGAGAGATCAAGGCGGGCGACCTGAAGCTTGATTCAACGATGGAAGTGCTCAATCCGGAGCATCATATAGCCACGCTTTTGGGCGATTATTCGCTGAAGGCGCAGATGGAAGTCCGGACAGGCAAGGGTTATGTATCTGCCCGCAAGGAAAAGGAGATTGACCAGCCGGAGGGGACGATCAATATCGACGCCATTTATTCGCCGATAAAGAAGGTCAACTATACCGTTACCTACGCCCGGGTCGGGCAGGTTGCGGATTATGACCGTCTGGTTCTGGAGGTCTGGACTGACGGCAGCGTATTGCCGGAGGATGCGGTTGCATATGCGGCGAAGATACTCAAGGAGCAGATCGATCTGTTCATCAATTTCCCGGAGGATGAGCCGGCAGATGTAATCCCGCCGGGCGAACAGCCGATTGAGATCGACAATAACGAACTGCTTCTCCGCAGCGTGGAAGAGCTGGAGCTTTCAGTGCGATCGGCCAATTGCCTGAAAAACGCCGGGATTAACCTGATCGGCGAACTTGTTCAGAAGACTGAAGCGGAGATGTTGAAAACCAAGAATTTTGGGCGAAAATCGCTCAATGAGATAAAGGAAGTGCTGCTGGAAGCGGGTCTTGGATTCGGAATGAAGTTCGAACCTGCCTTCCCGATCAAGGAAGGCGCTAAAGACTCGGATGCGCAGGGCGTATAGGCAGTGAAGTTCAGGAAAGGATAATATTCAATGGGACAGGGAAAATTCGGAAGCAAATTGGGCATAACCACCAGCCATCGCAAGGCGATGCTGAGGAATATGGTAACGTCTTTGTTGAAATATGAAAAGATTCAGACCACCCACACCAGGGCGCAGGAGCTGAAAAAGGTCGCGGACAAGATGGTAACGCTCGGCAAACGGGGCGATTTGCATGCCCGTCGCCAGGCCGCTTCCTATGTTCGCGAGCGCGAGACAGTGGGAAAGCTTTTCGGGGAGTTGGCGGAACGCTACAAGGAGCGTCTGGGTGGTTATACCAGAATTGTCCATGCCGGAAACCGGGCCGGAGACAATGCCCCCATGTCGATAATTGAGCTTATGCCGGGCGCCGCTGCTGAAAAGCCGGCTCCCAAAAAGCCGGCTGCAAAGGGATGACCTGAGAACGGGAGGCGGGTGCGAGCCCGCCTCTTTCGTTTCCGGTTTTCGACGATCATCGCCCCATCTCCTTAGTGCCGAACATTTCTTGATTGCGCAATCATGACCTATAAAGAGTCGCTCTCCTATTTGAAAGCCCTGAACCCGATGGGCATTCGTCTTGGGCTTGACCAGATAAAATCGCTTCTCGAGAGGCTGGGCAATCCCCAGGATGCCTGCAAGTCGGTGATTATAGCGGGCACCAACGGCAAGGGATCTGTGGCGGCGATGACCGCTTCGATGCTGTCCGCCTCCGGACTCCGGACGGGACTTTATACCTCGCCCGATCTGATCGATTTTCGCGAGCGGATTCGCATCGACGGGAAGATGATAAGCCGGAAAGAGGCGGTGGACTGCCTGCAAGCCGTTAAAAAAGCCGTGACGGAGACGGTCAGTTATTTTGAATTTATTACCGCCATGGCGTTTTTGCATTTCCAGAGGCAGCAAATCGATATCGCCGTCCTGGAAGTGGGGATGGGGGGAAGGCTCGATGCCACGAATGTTGCGAACCCGCTTGTTTCGGTAATTACCAATATCTCGCGCGAGCATCAGGAATATCTTGGCAGTTCCCTGGAAAAGATAACATACGAAAAGGCGGGGGTTATAAAAAGCGGGGGGATTTGTCTCACCGCTGCCCGGCAGAAGACCGTCCTGAGGGCGCTGGAGGAAATCTGCCGGGGGAAAGACGCCAGGATTTTCCGTTTGGGGAAGGAATTTCGCGCTGTCCGAAAGGGGGCCGGCGTTTTTTCCTACCGGGGGATCGGGAAGAATTACAAAGGCCTCAAGTGTCCCCTTACCGGGGCGCACCAGATAGACAATGCCGCCCTGGCGCTGGGCGTCATTGAAATGATCGGGGAGGCTGTCGGCGGCAGGTTTGTCGTTCCGGCGGCGGCCGTGCGCAGAGGCCTCAGTGGCGCCAGATGGGAAGGCCGTCTGGAGATTCTCGGCCTTTCGCCGCTTGTTGTCGTCGATGGCGCGCACAATTTGGCGGGCGTGGCTGCCCTTTGCAGGGCGCTTGAGGATGATTTCAACTACCGGAAGCTGATTCTGGTTTTTGGAGTTCTGGGGGATAAAAACTACCGGATGATGGCCAAGAGGCTTTTTCCGCTTGCCGACCGGGTGATCGTTACCCGTCCGCCGTGCGGCAGGGCGCTTGCCCCGGAAGCGCTTCTGCCTGTCGCCTCCAAATTCAACGACAGCGTTGAAGTTGTCGATAATCCCGGCGCTGCCTTGCAGCGGGCCTTTTTGCTTGCCCGGAAGGACGACCTGATCTGCGTGGCCGGTTCTCTCTATCTTGTGGGGGAAATAAAGAAGATTTGTCAGTAATGACCTTTGTTCAAGGAGAGACACTGCCGTGCGCCGATCCGCCGTTTTTTCTTCACTGACAATTGTCCTTTTGCTTTGCCTGGGAATCTCTCCTCTCCAGGCGTTTGAAAAGGCGCTCCCCGGCGGACCTGTTGAAATCGAGGCAGACGCCATTGTCTACAACGGCGCTGATGATTCGTTTCAGGCGACGGGAAAGGTGCTGATCACCTTTTCCGGGGGCTATCTCAAGGCCGATTCGGTGATATTCACCCGTCCCGCCAATCTGGCCCATGCCGTGGGCAATGTAGAGCTCAGGAACGACGATGACATCCTCAAAGGCGAGGAGGTCTTTTTCAACACTGCTTCCCGGACGGGGACTGTGAAAGACGGAGGGATGTTTGTTGCCGAGAACCATATTTACATCCATGGCCAGCTGATTGAAAAGAAAACGGAGGCCAACTACCGCCTCGAAAATGGCTCTTTTACGACCTGCGACGGAAGCTGCCCGGATTGGAGAATAACCGGCAAGGAGCTGGATGTTGTCGTCGACGGATACGGCACGCTGAAGCAGGGACGCTTTCTTGTCGGCGATATCCCGATTTTATATCTGCCGTGGCTGATATTCCCTGTAAAAACCACCCGCCAGACAGGATTTTTATTCCCCCGTTTCTCATACTCCCTCGACAATAACGGCCTGGATGTGGAAGTTCCGTTTTTCTGGGCTGTTTCCGAGAGCGTCGATGCGACATTTTACCAGCGCTATCTGGAAAAAAGGGGCTTCAAGGAGGGGATGGAGCTCCGCTATTTTATCAGTCCCGATTCCTCGGGTGTTTTCTATGGAGATTTTATCCGCGACCGGAAGCGGATTGCGGAGACAGTCGGGGCGAGCAGCCGCGATTGGCAGGATGACCGGAATCGCTGGTCCTATTATTTCAACCATGAAGCAGCCTTTGCGAACGGCTTGAACATCAGGGCTGACATCAACAGGGTTTCTGATCACTGGTACTTTCGTGATTTTTCCACTTTCAACTATTATGCGGAAAATTACTCGCCGGCCGGGAAGGAACAATTTAAGCGAGTCTCTTTTCCGGGCAATGAATCGCTTGGATACCTCAATTCCACGGTACGGGCGGCAAAGGATTGGCCCCTGTACAATCTGACCGCGCTTGTTCGCTATACGGACGATTTTTCTTCGCCGGACAACGACCAGACGCTGCAGAAATATCCGGAGGCAGTCCTGACCGGGTTTCGGCGCCCGCTTTTCGACAGCATGCTGCAACTGGAATTTGCCGGCGGATATGACTACTTCTTCAGTCAGGAGGGGCAAAAGGGACATCTCTGGGAACTGAGTCCCACCCTCTTTTTACCGGTCAACCTGGGGAAGTATCTGAAAATGACTTCATGGACCGGTTTCCGGGGCGATGTCTGGGATCGTTCCGATTCCCTGACCGATGCTGCGGACAAAAGCGGTCAGCGGGGGGTATTGGCAATGGGGACGATCCTGTCGACCGAGCTGAGCCGCGTCTATGACACAGGCGGGCAAACGCTGGAAAAAATCCGGCATATCATAAAGCCTGAGATTGCCTATACATACGCGACTGCTGACGGAGGGGAAAATATTCCCGACTTTCTGGATCGTGTTTCCGATTACCATAACTTGAGATATGGAATTGTCAGCTCCGTCATCGGACGGATGAGGGCAAAAGACGGGAAGATCGGCTACCGGGAGCTGATGCGGTTAAAGGCAAGCCAGGCATACGATATCCGGGAGGCAAGAAGGGACGATGCGGGGGGCAATCGTCCCTTCGGCGCGATCGATCTGGAGCTTGACCTGGCGCCGGTTCAATATCTTTCGCTGTCCACCCGGAACAAATTTGACGTCAATTCCGGGACGATGCTCCAGAACAATTACGATCTGACATTGTCCGACAACCGGGGCGATTCCCTTTCCGCCGGTTACCGTTATAGCCGGGACATTCTCGAAGAGATAAACCTCTCCGTTCGAGCCAGACTTTCCTCAACCCTGGGGGTCTATTATCTAATCAGACAAAATCAACGCGACAGCCAGACCGTCGAATCGGAGGTGGGGCTGAGATATCAGAAACAGTGCTGGGCTTTGGAGTTGACCTTATCCGATCGCTATAACGATCGAAACGTGATGGTGTATTTTTCTCTTTTAGGGATGGGGGGCGCAATTGATTGAGACAAGATGCAAGTTTTTGCTTGACAAACAGCGACAATTTGCGTAGTTTCCACCTTTCAAATTCGTGCGCAGTGGGAGAAGTAATGAAGACATATCAGGCAAAACAGGGAGAAGTTCAGCGAGACTGGTACCTCGTCGACGCCGAAGGCAAGATTCTGGGCAGGATGGCAAGCGAGATAGCGACCCGCCTGCGGGGGAAGCACAAACCGGTTTATACCCCCCATACCGATACAGGTGATTTTGTTATAGTCGTGAATGCCGGCAGCATAGCCCTTACCGGCAAGAAACTTACCGACAAGATTTATTATCACCATTCCGGGTATCCAGGGGGAATCAAGGCGACGGCGGCGGGGAAGATGCTCAAGGAGAAGCCCGAAGAGTTGATCAGGGCGGCGGTCAGAGGAATGCTGCCGAAGAACACGCTGGGGCGCGCCATGATGAAGAAGCTCAAGATTTACGCAGGCGGCGATCATCCGCACGAGGCGCAGTGTCCTCGGATCCTTGAGTTATAACATTTAAATGCATGATAATCTGTTCGGCGAACGTGCAGGGGAGAAGTATATGACGGGAAAAAGCTTTTACGCGACAGGAAAGAGAAAGAGCGCCATTGCGAGGGTTTATATGCAGGAGGGCTCCGGAAGCTGGATGGTGAACAAACGGAATTTTGACGACTACTTCACCAGGGAGAGTCTGAAGATGCTTATTCAGCAGCCGCTTGAGATAACCGGGAAGAAGGGGTTGCTTTCCTTCAATATCAGTGTTGAGGGCGGCGGAATCGCCGGTCAGGCGGGCGCCGTGAAACACGGAATATCAAAGGCGTTGATTGAATATGATCCGGAGTTGAGGGCTGCTTTGAAGAAAGCCGGTTTTCTGACGCGTGATTCCCGGATCAAGGAACGAAAGAAGTATGGACAGCCGGGGGCCCGGAAACGCTTCCAGTTCTCCAAGAGATAATCCCGCAGGGAGGCTGACCGCCTCCCTTTTTTTAGGTTTGAGATCAGGAAGAACATTCTTTTTTAACGCGCCGACAGTTGCGCAAAACAGCGAGCGAGGGAGAAAAGGTGATCAGGGTATGTATCTACGGCGGAAGCGGCTACACCGGCCAGGAACTTACGAGACTGCTGCTGAATCATCCGGAGGCAAAGGTGGTATCGATAACCTCCCGGAGGTTTGCCGGGGTTCCGGTTGCCGATGTTTATCCGGCGCTGGCAGGGCAAACGGAACTTGTTTACACCAACGAGTCCCCCGAATCATTGGTGAAGGGCGCTGATCTGGTTTTTCTGGCTCTGCCGCACGGGGCGTCGATGGAGATAGCGCCCGTCTTTCTGAAGGCGGGACAAAAGGTGATTGACCTCAGCGCGGATTTTCGAATCCGCGATGTGGCTGTCTATGAATCATGGTACCGCAAACATACGGCGGCAGGGCTGATTCAAAATGCAGTTTACGGACTTCCCGAGCTTTATCGGGAAGATATTCGGGAAGCCCGGCTTCTGGCCAATCCCGGGTGCTATCCGACAAGCATTATCCTCGGTCTGGCGCCGGCTTTGCGTTCCGGCCTGCTTGACCCTTCCTCGATCATTGCCGATTCCAAATCGGGAGCTACCGGCGCCGGGCGGGAGCCGCAGATCGCTTCCCTGTACTGTGAAGTAGCGGGGGGGTTCAAGGCCTACAAGGTTGGAGGGCATCGTCACACCCCGGAGATCGAACAGGAATTGAGCTGCCTTGCCGGGCGGCCGCTGATGATTTCCTTTACGCCGCACCTGCTGCCGCTGAAACGGGGCATTCTCAGTACCATTTACGCAAAACTCGTTAAAGATGTCAGCGCTGAAGAGGCAGCAACCCTTTACCGCGGCTTCTACGAAAAGGAACCGTTTGTCCGTATCTGTCGCGCCGGTCAGTTTCCCAACATCTCCTCCGTCGCCGGTTCCAATTTTTGCGATATCGGGGTGACCGTTGACAGGAGGACAAACCGGCTGATCGTTGTTGCCGCAATCGACAACCTGATCAAGGGGGCCGCCGGTCAGGCGATCCAGAACATGAATCTTATGTGCAGCATCCCTGAAGGAAGCGGCCTGCCGAGGGCAGGTCTCTACCCGTGAAAAGGAGGGCCGATGACTCTGAGAATATATAATACCCAGTCGCGGAAAAAAGAGGAATTTCAGCCGCTCAAGGCGGGCAAGGTCGGCATTTACGTCTGCGGGATCACGGCCTACGATTTTTGCCATGTCGGTCACGCCCGCTCGGCGGTGATTTTTGACGTGATAACCCGTTATCTGCGCTACCGCGGTTATGACGTAACCTATGTAAAGAACTTTACCGACGTGGACGACAAGATCATCGAAAAGGCAAACCGGGAAGGAAGCGATATCGGGGAGATTGCCGAGCGCTATATCGTTGAGCATGACGAGGATATGCGAAGACTCCGCGTCGAGACCCCCACCTTTACCCCCCGGGCCACCGAGAATATCGGAGGGATGATCAGCCTTGTTTCCGTCCTCATAAAGAAGGGGCTGGCGTACTCCATAGACGGCGATGTGTACTATTCCGTACAGGGGTTTCCGGAGTACGGGAAGCTCTCCGGTCGGAATATTGAGGAGATGACCGCCGGCGCCCGCGTCGATCTGAACGAAAAGAAGAGAAATCCTTTTGACTTCGCCCTCTGGAAGGGGAGCAAGGAAGGGGAGCCGTGGTGGGACAGCCCCTGGGGCAGGGGACGTCCGGGATGGCACCTCGAGTGCTCGGTGATGAGCCAGCGCTATCTCGGAGAGACGTTTGACATTCACGGGGGAGGGGAGGACCTGATCTTCCCCCACCATGAAAACGAGCTTGCCCAATCGGAAGGGGCGACCGGCAAGCCCTTCGCCCGCTACTGGGTGCACAACGGCTTTGTCCGGTTGAACAGCGAAAAAATGTCGAAATCACTGGGTAATTTTTTTACGATTCGGGAGATTCTTGAACAGTATCACCCCGAAGTGCTCCGGTTTTTTCTGCTGCAGAGCCATTATCGCAGCCCGGTCGATTTTTCCGATGCCGCCCTCAATGAGGCGCGCCTCGGAATGAACCGATTTTATGCCACTCTGAAGGCGCTTGAGGAGATTGCGCCGGAGAAGGGATTCGGCTCCGTGTCGGGACCGCTTGTCGTTGAAGATGAAGAGGGACTGCGGGAGAGATTTATCGGGGCGATGGACGATGATTTCAACACGGCGCGGGCCATTGGCCATCTCTTTGACACGGTTCGGGCGGTCAATGCCTATCTTGCCGACAAAAAAAAGCTGGTTGCGCCGGTTTTTGCGATGCAGATGAGGGAACTCCTGCTGGAAACAGGAAATGTTCTGGGGATCTTCCTGGAAAGGCCGGAAGCCTATCTCCGGGAAGACCGGATGCGGGAGGCAAAAAAACGGGGTCTCGATGTTGCCGCGGTTGAAGGTTTGATAGTGAAGAGGAGGGAAGCCCGGTCGGCAAAGGATTGGCGGAAGGCCGACGAGATCCGCGAAGAGCTTGCCGGAATGGGCGTCGCTATTCAGGATGCGGCCGATTCGACGACCTGGGCGATAGGATGATCATTGCTGCCGGGTGGATTGGCGAAAGTGCAGTCCATAATTAAATTTAAGAATATTAACCTTTGCTTCCAATGCGTTGCGGTCTGCTCATGATGCGTTTTGGAGGCTACTTGAATTCGGGCTTGAGATGAGTGCAAATTTTGTGGACAGGGTAAGGAACAGGGAACTCCGGGCAATCGCCGCCAAGGTCGCAGCCGGCATTCCGGTAAATGAAGCGGATGCCCTTTATATGCTCGGCGCCGACGATATCCTCGAACTCGGGGTGATCGCCGATTACGTCAGGCGAAAGATTAACGACGATGTTGCCTATTATGAAGTCAACATGAATCTCAATTACACCAATATCTGCGAATTGCGCTGTCCGCTGTGCGCCTTTTCGCGGGGCGAGAAGGATCATGACGCCTATGTTTTTTCGCTGGATGAAATCGAGGAAAAGGTCAGAGAGGCAAATTCCTTCGGAATCGATGAGGTGCATATTGTCGGCGGGCTTAATCCGGCCCTGAAGATAGAGTATTTCGAGCAGATGCTGAAGAGGATCAAGGCGGTCAATCCGGAGATACTGATCGTGGCGTTTACCGCCGTTGAATATGATTATTTCGCCCGGCTCAACGGCATTTCCGTGGAAGAGGTGCTGATGCGCTTTCAAAGCGCCGGTCTTGGCGCCCTTCCCGGCGGGGGGGCGGAGGTCTTTTCCCCCCGGGTAAGAAAGAAGATCGCCCCCCTGAAAATACCGGGCACACGCTGGCTTGAGGTGATGCGGATTGCCCATTCGCTCGGTTTGAAGACGAATGCGACCCTGCTTTACAACCATCTGGAAACCCCTGAGGATATCGTCGATCACTTCTCACGGATACGGGCCCTTCAGGATGAAACGGGCGGTTTCAAGACGTTTGTTCCGCTTCCCTTCCACGAATCCAACACCGGAATCCGTGCCCGGAGGGCTCAAACAACCGGTTTCGGGGATGTCCGCCTGTTTGCCGCCAGCCGCATTTTTCTCCACAACGTCCCCCATTTGAAGTCGTTGTGGATGTATCTCGGCGACAGGATGGCGCAGTTGCTCCTGCACTTCGGGGTCGATGATCTGGGCGGGACATACCATTATGAAAAAGTCGTTCATTCCGCCGGGGCGAAGACGTCCGATGTCGGCAGCGAGGCGAGTTTGAGGAGACTGATTGAATCTTCAGGTTTCAGACCTCTCCGGGCGGCGGCGAACTATCAGGTGAGGGAAGGATGATGAAGCTCGGCTATATAGATTATCTGAACTGCTACCCGTTCTATTACAGGATGTTTGAGCTGGAACAGCTTGCCGGCGTAGAGCTCGTGCCGGCTTATCCCAGCGAACTCAACCGGATGATGGCGGAAGAGAGACTGGACATGAGCCCGATTTCCGCCGCGATGTATCCGGAGCTGGCGGACAGGGTGTTGCTGCTGCCTGATTTCTGCCTCAGCTCCGTCGGTTATGTCCATTCGGTGATCCTCTCAAGCAACATGCCGATCGAGGATCTGGACAAAAAACGGGTCGGGCTGACAAGCGCCTCCAAAACAT
This sequence comes from uncultured Syntrophus sp., assembly GCA_964552725.1. GTDB lineage: Bacteria > Desulfobacterota > Syntrophia > Syntrophales > UBA5619 > DYTH01. The sequence continues at coordinate 2,436 of CAZKHU010000083.1, read as the reverse complement.
CTGTAAATCTTCTGAAAATTCTTCTCGCCCGTTATTTCCGGATAGATCCCCAGTATGTCCTGACCTCGCCCAATCCCTCCTTGCAAGACGCGAACCTCGATGCGGCGCTGCTTATCGGCAATGAGGCGATGATGGGGGAAATGGCGCCCTATACTTACGATCTGGGGGATTTATGGATGAGAAAAACCGGGCGCCCCGTGGTGTTTGCCGTCTTTGCCGTTGCCGGAAAATTTCTGGACAGCAATTACGATGCCGCGGCAGCGGTCGTTGACTCCTACAAAAAATCACTGGCGTTTCTCGCTGAGCGGCGCGAAACGGTGATCGAAAAGGCCTCGGCGAGATATCCCCACGTTCACTACGATATTGACGCCTACTATCGGGCGCTGAAATACACATTTACGCCGTCTTTACGGGAAGCCTTCTTCTTCTATCTGCAAAGCGCCGCAGAAATGGGGCTGCTGCAGAAAACGGCCGGGGAAGTGTTTACAGACAGGTTTTCGGCGGGCTGAACGAGCCTGATTTTCGTTTTTCAACGTTCCCGGCAGCAGTTGGAACCGGTGTTTAAAATTGAGCGAGCATGAATAAACTTACGGAAAAGATCTATGCGGGAGAGCGGGTCAGCGGGGAAGAGGCCCTGAGCCTTTTCGACCGGGACATCCTGGAGCTGGGCAGGGCGGCGGACTTCCGGACGCGGCTTGCGGCGCCCGGCCGCGAGGTGGGATTTATAATCGACCGGATCATAAATTTTACCAATATCTGCGAGGCGGAGTGCCGCTTCTGCGCCTTTCACGCCCGGGCGGGACATCTAGAGTCTTATGATCTCTCTATAGAGGAGATTCTGCTCAAGGTCGAAGAGCTGGTCGCCGCCGGAGGCACGCAGGTGATGCTGCAGGGGGGGCTGCATCCCGGCCACACGCTTGACAAATACGCTGCCATGGTGAGGGCTGTCAAGGATCGCTTTCCCGGGGTGACTCTCCACTCTTTCTCGCCGTCGGAGCTTGTTCATGCCGCCCGCCGTTCAGGAGCTTCCGTTGACCATGTCATCGAAGCGCTGAAGGAAGCCGGTCTCGACTCTGTTCCCGGGGCTTCCGATATTCTTGTGGAAAGGGTGCGCAAACTGGTCAGCCCCAGGAAAATTTCCGTCCCGGAATGGGTGGAGGTGATGGAATCCCTGTATCGCCACGGTCTGAAATCAAGCGCGACGATGACCTACGGGCTGGGGGAGACCCCTGCGGAGCGCATCGCGCATCTGGGCGTTATCCGCGATCTGCAGGATCGCACCGGCATGATCCGGGCCTTTATCCCCTGGTCCTTTTCTCCCGCCCAGACGCTGATGGAGGATGTGCCTCCTGCTACAGGGATTGATTACCTGCGGATCGTCGCCATTGCCCGCATCTTTCTCGACAATGTCCGCTATATGCAGGCCGGTTGGCTGACCGAGGGGATGAAAATGGCGCAGCTCGCCCTGACGATGGGGGCCAACGATATGGGGGGGGTGCTTACCGAAGAGGTGGTGGTTGGGGCGACCGGGGTGAAAAACAGGACAAACATGGAAGAGATGATCGATGTCATAAGGGATGCCGGACGGATTCCGGTTCAGAGAGACTCCGATTACCGGCAGATCAGGTCATTTGCATGAAAGCGGAACTCGATGTTCATAAAGAAAGAATAGAACTTGATATTGGCTTTTCCCCCTGTCCGAACGATACGTTTGTCTTCGATGCGCTGATCAACCGGCGGATAGACACGGCGCCCTATCTCTTTCGCCCCTGGATCGCGGACGTGGAGGAGCTCAATGCGCTTGCCTTCTCCGGCGCCAGGCAGGTTACAAAGCTCTCCTTTTATGCCTGGCTGCTGTTGGGGAGTCGCTATCTGCTGCTGGATTCCGGCGCCGCCCTCGGCTATGGCTGCGGACCGCTTTTGGTCGCCGGGGCCTCCTGCAAGTCGCTCGCTGATGCCCGGATAGCCGTTCCCGGACGTTACACGACCGCTTATCTGCTTTTGCAGCTCTGGCTGGGGGGCGCGGGGAAGGCGAATGTGGAGTTTGTGAGATTCGACGAGATACTGCCCGGCATCGCCGCCGGCCGGTTTGATGCGGGGCTGGTTATTCATGAGGGGAGATTCGTCTATCAGAGGTACAACTGTTCCCGGCTGGTTGACCTCGGCGAGTGGTGGGAGCAGGAAACGGGGCTGCCGATTCCGCTGGGCTGCATCGCGATCCGCCGTGACATGGCTTCCCATAAGGAGGCAGTTGAAAACCTCATCCGCAATTCAATCATCCAGGCGCGGAGAAACCCCGAAGCGGGCGGAGATTTTATCAGGAAACACGCCCAGGAGCTGGACGCGAAGGTGACGGAACAGCATATTTCGCTGTATGTCAATGATTTTACGTTATCTCTCGGTTCCGCCGGCAAGGACGCGATCTCCGCGCTTAAA
>CAZKHU010000082.1:11470-13452 GCA_964552725.1 uncultured Syntrophus sp. | reverse complement strand
TTATGAACATTAAGCTTCGCTTTCGGGAATGACAAATGGTTTTGCAATTGGCTCGGATGGCAACGGATGTGGAAAAAATGGACCCGGCGCGCCGCTTTTCTGCTGGCGGCAGGTTTTGTCGTGAACATCGCGTCTTACCTGGTCTATCCCGACCTCTCCCGGCTCAAGCGGGAACGCCCCGGGAAGACCGCCTTCATGACTTATCGGGAAGAGCAATGGCGGAAAACCGGCAGCAAATTGCGCATCCGCCGGGAGTGGAGGCCGCTTTCCCGAATTTCCCCCTATGCAGTCAAGGCGGTTGTCATCGCTGAGGACGACAAGTTCTGGACCCACGAAGGGTTCGACTTCGAGGCAATCCAGAAGGCGATCGAAAAAGACCTTCAGCGGAGACGCTTTCAGTCCGGGGGAAGCACGATCAGCCAGCAGCTTGTGAAAAATCTCTACCTCACCCCGGCCAAAAACCCCGTCCGCAAGCTGAAGGAGGCGATCCTGACCTGGCGCCTGGAACGCAGCCTCTCCAAACGGCGGATCATCGAACTCTATCTGAATGTTGCGGAGTGGGGACCAGGCATCTTTGGAATCGAGGCGGCTGCCCGCCACTACTTTGCCAAAGGAGCCGATGCCCTGACGGCGCGCGAGGCGGCTGCGCTTGCCGTCGTTCTGCCGGCCCCCCTGCGCTATCGCCCCGTGGACAGAAGCCGGTATCTGGAAAGCCGCACCGAGGCTATCTATCGGATAATGATCCGCAGAGGAATCGTCATCCCCGCCTATGAGAGACTGCTGAATGAACCGGTCGAAAACGGTTCGCCGGCGATCGGGCCGCCGGACGAAACCCCGCTTGCCGATCATCCTCCGGAAGAATTTCCCCGGGAAGACCCTGCAGAGCCCCGCAATTCCAGCGCCCACCCGGAAGCTCCTCAATAGGCAGACGCCAGGCGACGTCTCCCTTTGCCTCTTTTTTTCCGATCAGTGTGATCCATTTCACCTATTTGGAGAAATTATTCTTGACATACCCGTTTTCGAAGAGAATAATTAAATCGATATTTGCCCTCGCCGGGAGCAAAGAAGGGGAGGCCCTTCTGGAAGGGGGACGGGCTCTTTGGGATGTTGTGGCGTCGTTTTCCGGAATTTGCACGATCAGCCGCGGCTTGCTGAATATCAGCAGCCAAGCTGCGGGCCCATTATTTTTTAAAATCAAAAGGAGGAGGAAAATGAAAAAAATATTTTTGGGCATGGCTGTGCTTCTGTTGCTGGCATCTGCAGCCACGGGCATGGCCGAGGTAAAGGCAGGCTCGGTTACGGTTACCTCCTACATCGGGGGATACCTGTTCGAAGGAAATCAGGATCTAAAACACGCGCCTGTCTGGGGTCTGCGAGGCGGATACAACTTTACGGAAAATCTGGGGATCGAAGGTTACTTTCATTACATAAAGTCGGAAATCAAAGACGTGGCCGGCGATCCTCACATGAATGTGTTCGGCTACGGCATCGACGGCATCTACAATTTTTTGCCGGGAAGCCGCCTGACGCCTTTTGTGGCCGCCGGCGTCGGCTTCTCTCATTATGACCCGGAAGGAATGCGCAACCGCAACAAACTGACGCTCAATTACGGAGGCGGGCTCCAGTATTTTATATCCCACGATGTGGCGCTCCGGGCCGATGTCCGCCATGTGTTGCCTTTGAACGACCGGTACAGCGATTTGCTGTACACGATCGGCTTCACCTTCAGCTTCGGCGGGGAAAAGAAGACGCCTGCGCCCGCACCCGTGGCAAAAGCTTCTGAGCCCGTCGCCCCTGCTGCAGCGCCGGCTGTGATTGTCCGCGATTCGGACGGCGACGGCGTTCCGGACGATCAGGACAGGTGCCCGGGAACGCCCGCCGGCGTGAAAGTGGATGCAGTCGGCTGTCCTCTTGATTCCGACAATGACGGCGTTTACGATTATCTGGACAATTGTCCCGGAACGCCCGCCGGCGTGAAGGTG
>CAZKHU010000082.1:0-11370 GCA_964552725.1 uncultured Syntrophus sp. | reverse complement strand
CCCGCCGGCGTGAAGGTGGATGCGGAAGGCTGCCCGCCGCCCCCTGCGCCCGCGCCTGCCAAAGAAAAGGCGATACTCGAAAAGGGCCGGGTAACCTTGAATGTGGAGTTCGACTTCGACAAGGCGGTGGTAAAAAAACAGTACTATGATGAAATAGGGGAACTGGCCTCAGTCCTTAAAAAATATCCGGATCTCAAAATCGTGATCGAAGGGCATACGGATAACGTGGGAAAACCTGCATACAACGAAAAGCTTTCCCAGCGACGGGCCGAGGCAGTCATGAGTTATCTGGTCAAGGAATCGGGAATTGCTTCGGATCGGTTAAGCGCCAGGGGATACGGCCAGACCAGGCCTGTCGCCTCGAACGCCACCAAGGCCGGCCGCCAGAAGAACCGCCGCGTAGAGGCAGCGGCTGAGTACATCATCAGGAAATAGCAAAAAACGGACAGTAAAAACCCATAAAAAAGGGAGTTACTGAAAATCAGTAACTCCCACATTTTACTGGAGCGGGCGATGGGACTCGAACCCACGACGTCCAGCTTGGGAAGCTGACATTCTACCGCTGAATTACGCCCGCTCATTAAATACTGCGCCTGCCGCCAGTGCGGAAAGCGAGCGCATCATATTAAAAGCCGTCATTTTGTCAAGCTATTTTTTCTCCCGACCATCCGCTTCCAGACCCTTTATCAGACTCGTCAACGCAAAATTGACCGGGGTCGGAACACCCAGGGCCACGCCTTCCCGGACAATCGCCCCGTTGATAAAATCAATTTCCGTACGCCTCCCTCTCTCAATATCCTGACGCATGGAAGAGATATTCTCTTGCGTGTTTCTAATTACCGCTCTGACATGCTCCAGCGGATCGCCTGCGAAAGCGAGCCGGATTCCCCGGCGGCGGGACACCTCCAGCGCCTCGACGACCGCCCTCTCCATCAGCTCCGCCAACTCCGGAATTTCCAGAATCTGGCCGTTTTTAATCCGCGCCAGGGCGGTAATCGGGTTTATGCCCACATTTACCAGCAGCTTTCCCCAGATAATCCCCGGCAGGTTTTCGGCTATGACGGGATTCAGCCCGGCGTTTTCAAAGATTGCCTTCAGGCGCTCCACCCTTGCTGTTTTAAGTCCGGTGGGCTCCCCGAACGTCGTCGCCCCGGTGCCGGCGTGGCGAATATGCCCGGGGGCGATCATTGTCGCCCCAAAGCCGCTTGTCCCCGCAAGAATCCGCTTTTGCCCGACAATTTCGGCAAGTTGTTCGACATTGCCCAGACCATTTTGCACGGTAAAAACGATCGTCTCCTCGCCGAGCAGGGACAGGGCTCCCCGCATCGCCTCCCTGGTATGGTACGATTTCACAAAAACGATCACCAGTTCGACCTTGCCGATAGCCCGCGGATCGGTTGCGGCCTGCATTGGAACATTCCGCTCCCCTGCGGGGGCAGAAATCGTCAAGCCCCGCTCCCGGATAACCTGAATGTGCTCCTCCCAGACATCCAGCAGCGTTACCGACTCCCCCGCTTCCGCAAGCAGCGCGCCGTACAGACATCCCATCGCCCCGGCGCCCAAAACCGCAATGTTCACCTTGCCCTCCCCTTGCCCAACGGCGGAGCAAAACCTGTCATTCCGTGACAAATCCCGTCTGCCGATTATTCCCCCGCCAGTTTTTCCGCCTCTCCTTCCGCCATCCGGTAAACATGCTCCTCGCCGGGAAAAGCGCCCTTGCGGACATCCTCGCTGTAGGCGGCAAAAACCCTGCGATACTCATCGGCGACATTGCCGTACCTCTTGACGAATTTGGGAGTAAAAGCCTGAAAAAGCCCAAGGATATCCGAGCATACCATGATCTGTCCGTCGCAGTCGCCGGCGCCGATCCCGTAAACCGGGACAGGGACATTCCTGCGGATGGCGGCGGTAACCTCGGGGGGGACGCCTTCCACCAGAACGGAGAAGGCCCCCGCTTCATACACCGCAACCGCGTCCTCGACAATTGCCTGTGCCGCCTCCGCTGTTCGCCCCTGGGCCTTGAATCCCCCGAGGGCGCCCGAACTCTGCGGGGTCAAACCAATATGCCCCATCAAAAGCATGCCGCCATCAACGATCGCCCGGATAACCGGGGCTACGCGTTTGCCGCCTTCGAGTTTGAGGCAGTCCACGCCGGCCTCTTTGTAAAACCGGATTGCATTGCGGCAGGCATCATCAACACCGGTATGGTAAGAACCAAAAGGCATGTCGCCGATAACAAAGGTTTCGGGAGCGCCCCTGCGCACCGCCTCGGCGTGGCAGATGCACTGATCCATGGTGACCGGAACGGTTCCCGGATAGCCATAGACGGCCATCCCGAGACTGTCGCCGACCAGCAGCATATCCATCCCCGCCTCCTCGGCCAGTTTGGCGGTCATGTAATCGTAGGCGGTCATCAAAACGGCCTTGCGCCCCTCTTCCTTCATTGTCTGCAAATCAAAACGTGTCAGTTTTTTCTTCATTGGCTTCCTCCCCTCCAAATAAATAAGTCTGGTCTTTTCCCTCATGATTTCAGGCGCAGCCGGACAGAACGTCCGTGCCCGAAAAGCCCTTCCAGATCGGCAAAACGGGCGGTAGGCTCGCCGTAGCGCGCCAGGCCCTTTTCAGAAAAGGACAGGACGCTCGTACGTTTGAAAAAATCATAGACGCCGAGCGGCGAAGCAAAGCGGGCGGTGCCTCCCGTGGGAAGCACATGGTTCGGCCCCGCCGTGTAATCGCCGAGAGCCTCGGGCGTGCTGCCTCCCAAAAAAACCGCTCCGGCGTTGCGAAGGCGGGTCAAATATGCACGCGGATTTTCCACCATCAGCTCCAGATGTTCCGGAGCGAAGCGGTTGGCAAGAGTTATCGCCTCGTCAATATCCCTGGTAATGATCGCAGCGCCGTAATTCTGCAGCGCCCGGCAGGCAATCTCCTTCCTCTCGAAATCAGCGAGCTGCCGCTCCAACTCCGCGGCCACTTCGCCGGCAAACGTCGCCTCCGGCGTCATCAGCACGGCGCCGGCCATTTCGTCGTGCTCCGCCTGCGCCAGCATATCCGCGGCCACATGGGCGGCGTTGCCTGTTTTATCGGCAATGACAAGCACCTCGCTGGGCCCGGCAATCATATCGATCGCGACCTGGCCAAAGACCATCTTTTTGGCAGCCGCCACGTACCGGTTGCCCGGGCCGACTATCTTGTCCACCCGGGGAACCGATTCTGTCCCGAAGGCCAGCGCCGCAATCGCCTGGGCGCCGCCAATCTTGAAGATGCGCGTCACTCCCGCAACCTTTGCCGCGGCGGCAATCAGCGGCGGCAGCACCCCTTCCCGACAGGGGGTAGTCAGGATTATCTCGGCCACGCCGGCAATCCGCGCGGGAATCGCCGTCATGAGAACGGTGGAAGGATAACAGGCCCGTCCGCCCGGGGCATACACCCCCACCCGCTCCAGGGGCAAAATCAACTGTCCGAGCTCCACCCCCTCTTCATCGTTGACAAACCAGCTTTCCTGCCGCTGGCGTTCGTGAAATCTTTCAATCCGTCCGGCAGCAAGGCCGATGATCTCCAGTTCCTGGGCAGACACTTGCTGCGCCGCCTCCCGCCACTCCCCGGCAGAAACCTCGGCCGTTGCGGCGGCAACGTCATAGCCATCCCAGCGGGCGGTATATTCGAAAAGGGCCTCATCTCCGCGGATGCGGACATCTTCGACAATCTCCCCCACCGCACCCCAGAGCCGGGCATCGAAAACCTGACCTCGCCCCCGTAGCTGCTTGAAATATTTCTCGAATTCCTCGCTGTCTGCCTTGATTATCCTCATAATTCTGAATTCTTTCCTGATCTCTTGAAAACCCTTTCGTCATCACCCGGCAACACGTTTAACCTCCGCCCCCAGCGCGGAAAGTTTCTTTTCGATCTGTTCATATCCACGGTCAATATGATAAACGCGGGAAAGCACCGTCTTTCCTTCCGCAGCCAGACCGGCAAGGATCAACGACGCTGAGGCGCGCAGATCGGTTGCCATAACCGGCGCCCCGTGCAGCTTCGGAATCCCCCTGACAATCGCGCTGCTGCCTTCAATAACGATGTCCGCCCCCAGGCGGATCATCTCGCTTACATGCATAAAACGGTTCTCGAAGACCGTTTCGGTAATGACGCTCAGACCGCTGGATATCGTCATCATCGCCATGATCTGCGCCTGCAGATCGGTGGGAAAGCCGGGATGGGGCATTGTCTTTACGTCTACGCTCTTGACCTTTTGTTTGCCTATAGCCTGGAGACAGCCGTCCGCCAGTTTTATCTCCATGCCGGCTTCGCGCAGCTTGGCCGTCAGCGCCTCGATATCGCGGGGCTCGCAATCGAGTATCCGGATATCGCCGTTGGTCATCCCGGCCGCGATAATGAAGGTGCCAGTCTCGATCCGGTCCGGGATCACCCGCGCCTCGACCGGGTGCAACGCTTTTATCCCTTCCACCGTTATGACATCGGTTCCCGCTCCGCGGATTCTTGCCCCCATCCCCGTCAACGTCTCGGCTAAATTTACTATCTCCGGCTCGCGCGCCGCATTTTTCAGCACCGTTGTCCCCTCGGCCAGCGTTGCCGCCATCATGATATTTTCCGTTCCCGTTACCGTGGGAATGTCGAAATAGATAGTCGCCCCGCTCAGACGCGACGCCTTGGCTTCGATATACCCATCCTTCAACTCCACCTCCGCGCCCATCTCCCTGAGCGCCTTTACATGGAGATTGACCGGTCTGGCGCCGATGGCGCACCCGCCCGGCAGAGAAACCCGCGCCTCGCCCATTCTCGCCACAAGAGGGCCAAGCACCAGAACCGAGGCGCGCATCTTCCGGACAAGCTCGTAAGATGCCTCGCAGTTGGTGATTTCTCCGGCATTAACCCTGAGAGTGCGCCCCCCCTCGCTTTTTACCCCAAAGCTCGCCAAAAGACTGCGAATCGTCTTGATGTCCTCGAGATCGGGAATGTTGTGAAAGGTGTTCCAGCCATCGACAAGCAGAGCCGACGCCAGCATCGGCAGGGCGGCATTCTTCGCCCCGCTGATCCGCACCTCGCCTTGCAGCCTCCGTCCGCCGATAATCTCTATTTTGTCCATTATCAAATTCCCCGTTAGTCTTCGAAGAATGCATAAATCTAGTTGATGATTACAGGACTGCTGACCCGGCAGCGTCCATCCTTCTTGTCATGATTGTGCTTTTATCCCAAAACGCCAAAACGTTCCAGCAGACTTTCTACTGTTTTCTTGCCGATATAACGCGATCCCTTCCTCCGTAATCGCTGCGGCAGTATATATCCGCATAGCTTCCCTCTTCCCTCAGCAATGAAATAACTGCGTTTTTCTGCTCATCGCCGATTTCCATGAAGATACGGCCGCCCCTCTTCAAAAGGCTTGTCCCTTCCGCAATGATTTTCCGGTACAGGACCAATCCGTCTCTGCCGGCAAGCAGCGCCTCGGGAGGCTCAAAATTCCGGATTCCCTCCGGCAGCAACGCATATTCATCGGCAGCTATATAGGGAGGATTGGAACAGATAACATCAAATTCTCCGGGAACACCCTTGAAAATATCGGCTTGCAGAAAATCGATATTCCCGGCAACTCCGTGGCAAAGGGCATTGCTCCCGGCAACAGCCAGGGCCAATGGGGAAATGTCTGTCGCCACAACCCTGGCTGCCGGCAGTTCCCGGGCCAGGACGATCGCAATGATGCCGCTTCCCGTCCCGATATCGCAGATACGCAGCCCCCCGCCGGGGGGAAGGTAAAAACGCAGCACCTCTTCGACCAGGCACTCCGTCTCCGGCCGGGGAATCAGCACAGCGGGAGTCACTGCGAAAGCAAGGCTCCAGAACTCCTTTTGCCCGATTATGTAGGAGACCGGCTCGCCCTGCTTCCGTCTTGCGAGGAATTCCGTGAAAGCGGCTTTCTGTTCGTCCGCTATTTCGCCCTCCGGATGCGACAAAAGCCAGGCGCGGTTGACCTCCAGCAGACTCATCAGGAGCAGATCGGCGTCAAGACGGGGGGAGGAACTCCCGCAGAGCGCGAGTTCGGAAGCGGCGTTGGCAAGGAGCGTCTTAATGTCCATAACTTCCCGCAAACTATCTACTGAGCAATGGTTACGGCCCGGGTTGCCCGGGCTTCAGGATGGAATATCCCTCACGGAGCCGCCTTTTTCAAGGCATCCGTCCGAAAATGAGTGGTCAGCGCATCGATCATGAATTGCAGATCGCCGTTGAGAAAACTTTCGAGGTTGTAGGATGTCAGCCCGATTCTGTGGTCGGTTACCCTGCCCTGGGGATAATTGTAGGTTCTGATCCGCTCGCTGCGATCCCCGCTTCCCACCTGATTTCTGCGCGTTTCCGATATCTCGGCGTCGTGTTCCCGGACGGCAATATCGAGCAGGCGGGAACGAAGGACGTTCATTGCCTTGTGTTTGTTCTTGAGCTGAGATTTTTCATCCTGGCAGGTGACGATCATCCCCGTCGGCAAATGGGTGATTCTGACCGCCGAATCCGTTGTGTTGACGCTCTGTCCACCGTGGCCGCTGGAGTGATAAACATCGATTCTCAAATCGTTCGGATCGATGTTGAGCTCCACCTCTTCCGCCTCCGGCAGAATGGCCACCGTGACCGCGGAGGTGTGGATTCTTCCCTGCGCCTCCGTCACCGGCACCCGCTGAACGCGGTGCACGCCCCCTTCGTATTTAAGGCGGCTGTATGCGCCCTGCCCGGCAATCAGGGCAATGATCTCCTTGAATCCACCCATGCCTCCCGAGGGGGTGCTTCCGATGATTTCCACCTTCCAGCCGGAAGCTTCCGCGTAACGGGCGTACATCCGGAAGAGATCCTCAACGAAGAGCCCGGCTTCGTCCCCGCCGGTGCCGGCCCTGATCTCCAGAAAGACGTTTTTTTCGTCTTTGGGGTCGCGGGGCAGCAGGAGAAAATTCAGCTTTTCCTGCAGGGCCTCTACGGATTCTTTTAACCGGGGAAGTTCTTCCCTGGCAATTTCCTTCAATTCTTCGTCGTTTCCCTGCAGAAGCGCCTGATCCTCCTGCAGCAGAGAAACCGCTTTTTCATAGTCGTTGAAGGTCTCGACAATCGGCAGGATGTTCGAATGTTCTTTGGCGTATTTCTGATACAGGGCGGCATTGCCGAGAACTGCGGGATCGCTGAGCAACTGCTCAAGCTCCCGGCGCCGGGCTTCAATTTCTTTAAGTCTTGAAAACATCGCAGTCCACTATTAAAATTGACGGGGTATCCGCCGGATAAACCCAGTCGGCTCAAGACACAAACAGCCGGCGACTGTCACCGGCTGTTTGTGTCTTGAGCGTTATATATAAAAGGCGGCAGCGCCGCCGCTCCGGAACATAAAACCCGCCGCCCCGGCAACCGCCGAACACCGGAAAATCTGCTCGAAAAGAGGCGCCCGCGGCAGGAAAGTTTTACGCCTTTTTCTCCAATCCAGCGTACTTGCGGTTAAACCGCTCCACCCGTCCCGCCGTATCGACAATCTTCTGCTTTCCGGTCATGAAGGGATGGCACTTGGAACAAACTTCCACCTTGATATCCTGCCTGGTTGACCTTGACTCGATAACGTTTCCGCAAACACAGCTTATCGTTGTTTCCTTATATTCGGGATGAATTCCCTGTTTCATGACTGCATGTCTCCTTTTAATTAATCTTCGCCTCCCGGCTGTCGCCTGCGGCGTTCAGTATAAAAAACCGTTTTCCCCTCATCCTCCGCGCCCCTCTGCCGTCCGGGGCGAATTGGGGATTATAGTCATTTCAATTTGAAATTCAAGCACTATTTATTCGATCCCCGCAAAACCCCACATCCTGCCATCCGAATTTGTAAAGAAACGCTTACGAATTCATTGAATCGAGAAATAATTTATTGTTGTCCGTCTTGCGAATCTTGTTGATGATAAATTCCATGGCGTCGACTGGATTCATCTCCTGGAGAAGCCGCCGCAATATCCACACCCGGTTGAGATTGGCCTTCGGGATGAGCAGCTCTTCCTTCCTCGTTCCGGAGCGGATAAGATCGAAAGCGGGGAAGACCCGGCGATCGGCGATGCGGCGGTCGAGATGGAGCTCCATGTTGCCCGTCCCCTTAAACTCTTCGAAGATAACCTCGTCCATCCGGCTTCCGGTATCGATCAGGGCGGTGGAAATGATCGTCAGACTGCCGCCGTTTTCTATGTTCCGGGCAGCTCCGAAAAAGCGCTTCGGCTTATGCAGGGCGTTGGAATCCACACCGCCGGAGAGTACCTTTCCGGAAGGCGGGACAACCGTATTATAGGCGCGGGCAAGGCGGGTAATGCTGTCCAGCAGGATGACGACATCCTTTTTGTGCTCGACGAGCCGCTTCGCCTTTTCTATAACCATCTCCGCTACCTGGACGTGGCGGGTAGCCGGCTCGTCGAAGGTGGAGGATATCACTTCTCCCGCCACGCTGCGCTGCATGTCCGTAACCTCTTCGGGACGTTCGTCGATCAGAAGAACCATCAGCACAACCTCTTTGTGATTCGCGGTGATGCTGTGGGCGATGTCCTGCAGAAGAACCGTTTTACCGGCGCGGGGCGGGGAGACGATCAGCCCGCGCTGCCCCTTGCCGATCGGCGTAAAGAGATCCATGATGCGCGTGGAATAGTTTTCCGGATCATGTTCGAGATTCAGCTTTTCATCCGGGTACAGCGGCGTCAGGTTGTCAAACAGAATCTTGTCGCGCGCCGCTTCCGGGCTTTCGAAATTGACATCATCCACCTTCAGCAGCGCAAAGTACTTTTCACCTTCCTTCGGCGGCCTTACCTCCCCGGAAACCGTATCTCCGGTTCTCAGGCTGAATCGCCTGATCTGCGAGGGAGAAACATAGATATCGTCGGGGCTGGGCAGGTAATTGTAATCTACGGCCCGCAAAAAGCCGAACCCGTCCGGCAATATCTCCAGAACGCCGGAACCCGAAATAACGCCGTTCTTCTCGGCCTGCGTCTGCAGAATCGCGAAGATCAAATCCTGCCTTCTCATGCCGCTGGCGCCGGGAACATCCAACTCCTTGGCCATTTTTGTCAATTCACTGATAGGTTGTCTTTTGATATCTTCGATGTGCATTTTTTCGCCCTGTATAGTTGGTTATTAAAAAGATGCCGGATGGCATCCACCCCGCGAGGAAAATCGCTTTCGATCTCTTTCAGGTTCTTCCCATTAAAATTACTTAGATTTAATAAGATAACGAATTATATAAGAAGTACAATGAAATATGCGAATCCCTGTCTGATAGTTTGATATATGGAATTTATTTCAAGGGAGGAGCAACAGTTGCTTCTCTGATTTTTTGGCAGGCTATACCAAAACCTTTCCGGATGTCAAGCATTTTTTATTGCATTGTTCCATTAATCATAATGATGCTGAGCTGCCGGCCTTCGTCTTTTCCCTGGGCGGCGCGATGGGAATAAAAAAGCTCCCGCCGGCAGGCGGTGCACATTGCGGCGGTCATGATGTTATTTGCAGGAATTCCGGCTTCCCTGAGCTGAACGCGATTGGCAAGCGAGATATCGAACATCCAGCGCTCCTTTCCCCTGCGCTTGCGAAAAAACCGCTCCGTTTTTGTCCTGCCGGCAAAAGCCTCATAAACAGGAGCATCGACCTCATAACAGCAGGCGGCGATTGCCGGGCCGATAAGGACAATTATATCCTCCCTTTGCGAGGCAAAGCGCCGCAGAAAGATGTCGATCATTTTCGCCGCGATTCCAAGCGCCGTTCCCCTCCATCCGGCATGGGCCGCCCCCGCGACCCGGAGACGGCGATCAAAAAAGAGCAGCGGAACGCAATCGGCTGTTTTTATACCCAGGGCAATCCCCGGGCGGGCGGTAACCAGTCCGTCGCCTTCCGGCATGGGCAGCGGCAGAGGTTCATCCTGGCCTATCTCGATTATCCCGTCGCCGTGCACCTGCCTGCACAGCACCAGCCCGTTTTCGGGAATTGCCAGCGCCCGTCTGACAAGGCCAAGATTCTCACTGACGTTCTCTCTTTTATCCCCTACCAGCTCGCCGACATTGAGGCTTGCAAACCCCCCGCTGCTTACGCCTGCATGCCGGGTGCAGAAGGCGTGGGTTAAAAATTCAAGCCCGGAAAGTTCTTCGGCTTCCAAATACTTGACCTGACCCTTCTTCGCTAAACGAAACATTCTCCCTCTTCCGCTACCGACACATCATTATTATAAACCCCCATGCCCGGGGCATGCACAACGGACGATGATAATTGTTCACAACCTGGAGGGACACGCTCCGTCGCGTCCGCTGCCGACATATAATTATTCTAAACAATTGCAGCTTGCGATAATGCGGTTTTTTCTGTCTGTTTTCTGAGGAAGACGCAAAGTTCCTCCATATCTTCCGGCAGCGGGGAGAAAAACTCCATCTTTGCCCCGGTCGCCGGATGGCAAAACGAGAGGCGCCAGGCATGAAGCGCCTGACGGGGGAAGTTTTTCATCAGGCGGCGGACGGCCGCATCCTTGAAGGCGTTGCTCCTCCCCGGCTTGCCATATACAGGGTCCCCAACGACCGGATAGCCGAGATCGGCAAGGTGAACCCGAATCTGGTGGGTGCGGCCGGTTTCAATATCGACATCCAGAAGAGCGGCCTCTCCGTAATGCTCGCGAATTCTCCAGACGGTAATGGCGGAACGCCCCCTCTTGCTTTTGGTTGACATCTTCTTCCGGTCAGAAGGGTGCCGTCCGACCGCCGCTTCGATCCTTCCCTCGGCAACATGCGGCAGACCGCAAACAACAGCCTGATAGGTCTTTTTTACCTCGTGGCGTTTGAACTGACCGGCGAGCCCCAGGTGGGCCTCATCCGATTTTGCCGCCACCATCAACCCGGAGGTGTCTTTGTCGAGACGATGAACAATCCCCGGGCGAAGAACGCCGCCTATTCCGGAAAGATCACGGCAATGGAAAAGAAGGGCGTTGACAAGGGTTCCTCCCCAATGGCCGGCCGCCGGATGGACAACCATGCCGGCGGGCTTATCAATCACAATGATAGAGGCATCTTCGTACACTACAACCAGAGGAATATCTTCCGGAAGGGCTGCGGCGTAGGGTCTTGCTTCGGGAAATTCGATCTGCACCTCGGCCCCGGCCTTCATCTTCTGACCGGCGCGGCAGGGGCGGCCGCCCACAAGAACCTTTCCTGCGGCGATCAGCTTCGCAATTCTGGTGCGAGTTACCCCCGACTCTCTGCCGGCAAGCAGCAGATCGAGGCGAACGCCTCCCTCTTCCGGTAACACCAGAAAGCGCGTCTGTCTTTGTTTCTCCCCGGCAAGCAAGGTTTTATGTTCATTAAATGCGTCCATAAATTAGGTTCATCC
>CAZKHU010000081.1:0-13668 GCA_964552725.1 uncultured Syntrophus sp. | reverse complement strand
GTTGAAGAGCAGTGAGTCGAAGCGGGAAAAACTTCTGAAGACAGAGAATAAATTTCCTGTAGCGAAGGCAATCGTTATTTTACTGGCGGTGGCCATTCCGCTGGCGTGGTTTATGTCGAGGAGCAGCTCTGAGGCTGACGCGGGCGGCGCAACCGGAACCCCGATTACGCAAAAAGTCAACTACAGCGGCCGGAACATTCCGATGACGACGGTGGCGGCTGTTGCCGGCAGCGGTTATCTCGAGATTCCTGCCCGGATTGTTCAGGACAAGAAGATCGTTTACTTTGAATACAGCAAAGGCGGTAAAAACGTGCCTCTGATGGCCTACATCGCCCCATCGGGGAAACTTGTGACCGCAATCAGCATGTGCGAGCCATGCCGCTCCAAGAAGTTCCATATAGAGGGTGATGAGATGGTCTGCAACGCCTGCGGCACCCGCTGGACGCTGGAGGGCTTGCAGGGAGTAAGCGGCGGTTGCCTGAACTATCCTCCGGATGTCGTGGCCCATACCATCGAAGGCGGCAAGGTGAAGATACAAGATGCAATCATCCTGGGCTGGAAGCCGAGGGTATAGCTCAAACGGAGGAAGCGGATGCGTTTGCACAATATTTCATTCAATAACCTGCGTCGTCGCCGGGGGAAGACGATTTTCCTGATCATCGGGCTTCTGATCGGTGTGACCACGGTGGTGGCGCTGCTTGCCCTGACCGGCGCGATGGAAAACGATATCGGCAAAAAGCTCGATGAACTGGGGGCCAATATTCTGATCACCCCGAAATCCCGGGAGTTGGCACTGAATTACGGAGGAATTCAGCTTTCCGGATTGGCTCTTGATGTTCAGCCCCTCAAGCAGGCAGATATTGCCCGTATCTCATCGATCAAGAATAGTGAAAACATCAGCATTGTCGCCCCCAAGCTCATCGCCGCGGCGAGGGTCAGGCAAAAGGATGCGCTGCTGGCGGGGATCGTATTCAAGGAAGAGCTGCGGCTGAAAAAATGGTGGAAGATTGCGCCTGTAAGGTCGCCGGGGGATGTTGCGGGGCAAAAGGCGCACGGCATGGAAGAAATGGGGAAAATGAATACTGACGGGGCAGGTGCTGGGAAGAGCGCTTTTGGCCTTGTTTCTTCCCTGACCGAACGGGACATCCTTGTCGGAGCCGCCGCGGCTGAGCACCTGCAGCTTGGCGAGGGAGAGGTTGTCGATATTCAGGGCCAGACGTTTGTGGTGCGGGGAATCCTTGAGGAGATGGGATCGCAGGATGACGCGCTGATCTTCGCCGATTTGGGACGGGTGCAGAAAACGCTCAAGCGGCGGGGGGAAATCTCCTTAGTGGAAGTGGCCGCCTTGTGCAACACCTGCCCGATCGAGGAGATGGTAACGCAGCTTTCCGGGACTCTGCCGGGGGCGAAGGTCACGGCCGTCAAACAGGCGGTGGAATCGCGTCTCGAAACCGTTCGCCATTTCAAGCGATTTTCGCTCGGAATTTCGGCGGTGGTGATGTTTGTAGGGGCGCTGATTGTTTTTACCACAATGATGGCATCGGTAAACGAGCGGACGCGGGAGATCGGGATCTTTCGGGCCATTGGCTTTCGCAAGATTCACATTGCGCGCATAATCCTTCTGGAGGCCCTTGTGGTAGGCTTCCTGGCGGGCATTCTGGGCTATCTCGGGGGGCTGGGCGTATCCCGCCTGACACTGCCTTTTTTTCTTTCCGGACAGGGAATCGGGATTCCGTGGAATTGGGGCGTGGCCTTTGGCGCCACGGGACTTTCCATCCTTCTGGGACTTGCGGCCAGCGTCTATCCGGCGCTGAGGGCCGCACAGCTTGACCCGGCCGAATCACTGCGGGCAATATGAGACCTTTGAAAAACGCCCCTTCTTTGTCATTCCCGCGCAGGCGGGAAAGCGAAGCTTAATGTTCATAATCTATAAGTTCCCGAAAAGACCAGATTCCCGTTTTCACGGGAATGACAATTAACAACATTTCGGGAGAAATTCAAAGTTCTCAATATAGCGGAGGAGAACAGGCATGAGTCTGATTGAATTGAAAAACGTACGCAAATTTTATCAAAGCGAAGGGGAAAACGTCGCCGCCCTGAAGGAACTGACCGCAAGCGTGGAATCAGGTGATTTTGTTGCGATCATGGGGCCTTCCGGATCGGGAAAGAGCACCCTCCTCAATATCCTGGGGGGACTCAGCCACCCCAGCGCGGGGAATTATATTGTGGACGGAATCGACATCTACGGACTGCCCAACGAGAAACTGGCCGATTTCCGCAGGGAGTATATCGGGTTTGTCTTCCAGTCCTTTCAACTGATCCCCTATCTGACGGTTCTGGAGAACGTGATGCTGCCTCTGACCATTGTCCGCGGTTTGAACGGCGGGCAGAAGGAGGCGGCCTTTCAGGTGCTGGACAAGGTGGGACTGGGGGCAAAGGGGCGACGCCTGCCGAGTCAGCTCTCCGGAGGGGAGCAGGAACGGGTGGCAATTGCCCGGGCGCTGGTCAACCATCCGCCGATTATTCTGGCCGACGAACCAACGGGCAATCTCGATTCCGCGACAGGCGCCGAGATCATGGCGCTTTTGAGCAGCCTCAATGCCGAAGGGCAGACGATCATCATGGTGACGCACAATCCGGAGAATGCCGCCTTGGCCCGGGGAGTCATCCATCTCAAGGACGGCCGAATCGAAGGCTGAGCGAAAGGGGCGGCAAAAGCAGATGAAACTCCCATGAAGGCCTGCCGTCACAAAGGGGAAGGAAAATTGAGGGGAGACCCCATCCCCACCCCAACCTTGAAGGGGAGGGAGATTGCACTTCCTCGATTTTTCCCCTTGCAGGGGAGGGAGAGTGCGTCAAACATTTTTCAACTAAGGGAAATAAACAGGGGCGCATCGCTGCATTAATTCATTGCTTCACTATCGCCCAAAACTCTCTTGGGGTTACCATTTGAGTGTTCTGATACTTGACCAAACATAATAAATCCTGATCTCCGGTGATTATGTAATCTGCCAAGGAACGGTGAGCAAGCCCCAATACATGAATATCGTTCTCATCTCTACACAATGATTCATCCAGGTCATCCGTCTCGGAAATCAGACAATTTTCTCTCAAATAGGATACTATTAAATTGCCTTGTGGCAAGGGGAGTTTGATTTTTCTCTCCAAATTCATTGATACTTCTGCCAAAATCGCTTCACTCAGGATCACGTCAAACCGATCAAGGCATAGCTCAAAAACTGCACTGCAAAGTCCACGACTTGCAAAAGCAGCAATGATCACATTGGTATCAAGAATTATCTTCATGAAATCATGGTGAATATATCTTCATCGGACAATATGCCTTGCGCCTCGGCAAATGGCAGCACCCTGTTTTTTAATCTTCGAAAGCGGGAAATAGCCAAATATCGTTTTAAGGATTCGCGCACGATATCACTCACCGGTTTATTCTCGTTTCTGCTTAATTCTTGCAATCCTTCTCTTAGATCATCGGGGATGCGTATAGTAAGAGTTTGATTCATAGATCACCTCCATTTGTGTTACAACGTAACACACTCAGACACCATTGTCAACAAGGAGACCTTGACACAAGGAGAGCTTGCTTCGTATTAGACGGTTTTCCCTTGAAATTGTTCGGGATTGTCGCTGATGTTGGCCTTGACTTTCGCTTTTCAGTCAGCGGCGCCGTTCGTCATTTGGGGTTGAGTCCGTTCGCAGTAACAACTGCGTATCTAACGGGTTAAAGTACCGTTCGGGGAGTTGTCCGTATCGCCCCGATAGTTCAAGAGAGCGGCGTCTTGGCAACAGGGGGTCGTGAGTTCCCAATTGGCAAAGCAGCAGGCCGTAACGAAAGTGAACCTGTACGTAGCCTCGTTAACCAAAAAGGAGATGCCGACCCAGTGGACTGATGGGGAAGGCCGCAGTCATGGACGTGGAGAACGGAAGCCGTCCATGGAATCTTCCGGGGTAGCAGGGATGGCATGTTGTGGAAGATACGTAGTCCAGTGCTGGAGACCCGGTGGAGCGGTGTTGAGGAACACCAACTGTCGTGTATAAGGAA
Source organism: uncultured Syntrophus sp. (assembly GCA_964552725.1). Classification (GTDB taxonomy): domain Bacteria; phylum Desulfobacterota; class Syntrophia; order Syntrophales; family UBA5619; genus DYTH01. Next base: position 9,608 of record CAZKHU010000081.1, on the reverse strand, counting down.
ACGAAATCACGGCGGGCTTCACTGGGAGTCGGAGGGGTTCATAGTACCGTTTGCAGGCAAGGGCATTAAAACCTTGTCCGAGGGAAGGAACCCTGCTTTGTTCGTGCAACCAAAGAGTGGAAGGAAGAGGGATTGCAGCGGTGCCGGGATAGACGGTGTTACATTTGCCGACATCGAGGCAAAGGAAGGGATAGCCGCCTTTCTTGCGGAGTTGGGAGAATCATTGAAGAACAAGACGTACCGGCCCGATCCTGTGCGGCGGGTTATGATACCGAAATCAAACGGCGACAAACGCCCTTTGGGTATTCCGACGATACGGGACAGGGTGGCGCAGATGGCCGTTAAAATGGTTATCGAGCCGATATTTGAGGCTGATTTTTGTGATAACTCATACGGATTCAGGCCGAGGAAATCGGCGCACCAGGCTGTTGACGATGTAACCCGGAGTATGAACAGGGGCTACACGGAGGTGATAGACGCGGATTTGAGCAAGTACTTTGACGCTATTCCCCATGCCGGATTACTGGCGGCGGCAGCGGAGCGCATCAGTGATGGCGAGATATTGCACATCATCAAGATGTGGCTTACGGCCCCTGTCAGGGAAATGGATGAGGATGGAAAGCAAAGGAACGTAGGTGGTGGAAAGGGCAATACCAAAGGCACACCGCAAGGCGCTGCCAGACGAAAGGTGCAGAAACAGATAAGCCAGCCTAAAGCGGACGGTGTCAGTTCTCTACTCTACCTATTTATTTGAAAGCCAGCGCCACACGGGGAGCACACGAATTTTGACTCCGTCCGCTTCTTCTTCCCACTCCTGGTCATCCGTCAGGATCATCCCATCGGTCAAGAGCAGGCGCTTGCATGCGGCAAGGAGGCCGCCTGTCTCCCGCCGCCGGTTTTCGTCCGTCAATTCCCGGCAAACCTGGAATGCGGCAAGCCCTGTCTCTCCATCTTTCACGATAAAGTCGCACTCGTGTTTTTCCTCGAAATAATAAACTTCCCGACCTCGTCGCGCAAGTTCAATGAAAACAATATTTTCCAATATGCGACCCGCATCTTCCGAAGCGACGCGGCGGCACAACCCCGTATCAGCAGGGTAGATCTTGACCGGATTCCGGCTCCTTTTATACGAGGATTCGGAGAATTTCCGAACCGCGAAGATCAGCATGCTCTCCTCAAAATTATGAAAGTACTGGAAAAGGAGATCCTTCGAGAAGGGAAACAGATCCTTGTATTGCCGGTAAAAGGCCGTCAGGGATAGGCGCGTCGAAAAAGAGGAAAACAGCTTGTCGGCGAGGGCGTCGAACAGGGCGATGTTCGTCATACCATACCGCTCGACGAGATCCCGAAAGAACATGGCCCGCAGATATTCCTTTAACAGTTTCGTCTTATCCAAAGGATTGGCGGCAAGCGCCGTTTCGGGAAACCCTCCCCACTTCGCATATTCCGCGAAAAGTCGTTTCGTTTCGACCTTTCCCGTCCCATAAAGGATCTCGTCACGATCCAGACGCCCCATTCGTAACTGCAGGAATTCCGGGAAAGAAAAGGGGAAAACCGCCACGCTCCATGCCCGCCCCCGGATCGCCGTATCGACTTCGAGGGGCATAAGCTTTGAAGAGGAGCCGGTGACATACACCGCGGCGCTTTCCCTCTCCGTGACCCTCCTGCAGAACCGCTCCCAGTCTGCGATATGCTGTACTTCATCGAAAAGATAAACGATCCGGCCTGCCGCCTCCGGCCGGAGTTCCAGGAACGCATCCTGAACGGTCGGAAAATCGGCCGCCGTGAAACCGGTCAGGCGGTCGTCCTCGAAATCCAGATACAATGCCGCATCGCTGTTCCTCCGTAAGATATCGTAAAGGATATATGTCTTTCCACTCCGTCGGATACCATGCATAATAACCGTCTTACCGGGGGCGACGACGTCTGCTGCCGTTCTCGAGACGATGCCGGCAACGGACTCCAGGATGAAAGCCCGATTCGACAGGATTATTTCCTTTATAAGGTTCTTCGATATCATTTTGCGTCCTTATTTAAAGGACAATTAATCATGTATTCGTCCTTTTGTCAAGGATAAAACGAGAAAACCACTTTCAGGGCGTGATCGATCAAGCGCATATCGTCTTGTTCCAATTTGCCCCGCACCTTTGACAATCTCAAGCGATAGTCAATCGGACGGGTTTGCAGACAGTCGGCGACGGACTTCTTGTCCAGTCCGTTTATCGGAGACGGTGTAAGAGTCACATTGGTTTTGATTCGCGCCTTCTTTTCGGTCCAGGCGGTGATCGGCACAACCTGAATGACGGGAACGCGCGCATTATAAACATCGTTGGTCACGACCACGCAAGGTCGCACTTTACCTGTCTCAGACCCCTGTACCGGCTCCAGATCGATATCGAGAACCATGCCCCGTTCAATGGTCGTCATTCGGGCCATCCTTGTGCGGCCGAATCCGTCAGTATCTTAAGTTCAGAATCATCCCTGTAAACCTCGGCATAAAGATCGGCTGATTCCCTTAATTTCTGCGCCTCCAACTTTTCCCGTAACAGATCCAGTGACTCACGCACCAGGGCGCTTTTATCCTTAAACCCGTATTCCTTATAATTGCTGAGAAATTCAAGCTGCTTCTCCTGACAACTGAATTTTGCCTGTTGCATGACGTCCTCCTTTTCCCTGCCCGGGTTTTTCCGGGCCGCAAACCGGCCCCTGAAACTGGACCCTATCATAAGGCCGCACCGGAAGGATGTCAACGCAAATCAAATAGGGTCTGCTTCCTATTTACCCGAGCGCAGTAAGGGAAATGAGACCTTTTAATAAAGGCTATTTTCAGTTTATTAACGATAAAACTTTCCGGAACGCCGGTCGTTCCATAGAGATTTTTTATCGTTCCCCCGGGGTCCAGAAGAGCAGGAAAACTCAGTTTGGTCCCTATGACAATAGAACTGCTGTTGATCGCGAGTATCAGGATCGAGCCCAGTACCGGACCAATGCAGGGCGACCATCCGGCGGAGAAAAATATCCCCATCAGGAAAGAAGTTATGTATCCCCGCTTGCGGTCAGGATTGCCCTGGATGCGTACATCGTACTCCAGAAAGGCGATGCGGAAAACACCGGTCATGTGCAGCCCGAAAATGATAACCACCACGATCCCGCCGATACGCGCCACCCAGTTGCGCAGGTCGTAGAGAAGACTGCCAAAGGCGGAGGCCGAGGCCCCAAGCAGCACAAAGACGACGCTGAAGCCAAACACAAAGGCCAAACCATGTGTAAAGGTTGTGAGACGATTCCGTCCCTGTTTTCCCCCCCCCGCGGCCCGGCCACCCAGGTAGCCGATATACGCCGGAACCAGCGAGAAGACGCGAGGGGAAAGAAAAGAGGCCATAGCATTTTATTGTCCACTATATTGCGTGTTGGCGGATTAGAGAATCAGCAATTTTTTCACTGAGAAAAAAATGTCTTCATCAATCAGTTGCTGGAGCAAATGCCCAGGGGGAATAAACTTGTTGCCGGCCTACTGAAGAAGCAGATATTCCTGCCCATAAATTTGTCGCACACCTCATAAAAATGTTGTTATACGGAGCATAATGTAATAAAAAACCCCTACGGACATCCTGGATGATGCAAGGAAGACAGACTCCTTCGAAATGACATCATGACATAACAGCAGGCGCATTCAAGGCCATATTCAATTTAAATGAACAGGAGAAGATCATGAGAGAGGTCAATGCCGGTGAAATAGTTTCGACAGTGAAAGCATTGCTGATCGATGCCAATTACCATTTGGGTCAGGATATCGTGGCTGCCTTTGAGCGGGGAATTGCCGGCGATGAATCGCCCGTTGCCCGGGAAGTTCTCAAGGAACTCAAGGAAAACGCCCGGATTGCGGCGGAGGGAGAATATCCGCTTTGCCAGGATACGGGTCTCGCCGTGCTGTTCGTCGACATTGGCCAGGATGTTCACGTTGTGGGCGGGGACATCAGAGAGGCCTTTGACGAGGGAGTACGGCAGGCGTACAAGGACGGATATTTGCGAAAATCTTCCTGTGATCCCTTTACCAGAAAAAATACGGGAGACAACACCCCGGCGATCATCCACTACGACATAGTCCCCGGAGACAAGATCAAGATCATGGCCGTCCCGAAAGGCGGCGGCGCCGAGAACATGAGCCGCGTCCAGATGCTGACCCCCTCGGCGGGCGTTGAAGGGATAAAGGATTACATCGTCAACCGGATCAGGGAGGCTGGTTCCAACCCCTGTCCGCCCGTAATTGTCGGCGTGGGGATCGGCGGGACGTTTGAGAGAACGGCCATCCTGGCCAAGAAGGCATTGCTGCGCAAGGTGGGCGAGCGCAATCCTGATCCCGTCATCGCTGCGCTCGAACAGGAGGTGCTGGCGCTGATCAACAAGCTCGGGACAGGGCCTATGGGCTATGGCGGCACGACCACGGCGCTCGAGGTCTTTTTCGAGGTTGAGCCTTGTCATATCGCCAGCCTCCCCCTGGCGGTGAATGTTCAGTGTCATCAAAACAGGCATAAGGAAGCGACTATCTAAGGGAGGAAGAGCATGGCAAACGAAATTCGGCTGAAAACACCCTTGACCGATGCAGATACTGATAAATTGAAAATAGGCGACAAGGTACTTATTTCCGGCATTATCTACACGGGAAGGGATGCCGCCCACAAGCGGCTGATCGAGCTTGTCAACGCGGGCAAGGAATTGCCCATCGACGTCAAGGGCCAGATAATCTACTACGTCGGCCCGACCCCGGCCCGGCCGGGTAACCCTGTCGGTTCGGCGGGCCCTACGACAAGTTATCGGATGGACGCCTATGCCCCCAAAATGATTGAATTGGGTCTGAAAGGGATGATCGGCAAGGGGAACCGCGCTCCGGAGGTCGTCGAGGCGATGCGAAAATACAAGGCCGTTTACTTCGGCGCCACGGGCGGCGCCGCTGCCGTCCTGGCCAGGAGCATCAAGAAGGCGGAGGTCGTGGCTTATGAGGATTTGGGCCCGGAGGCGATCCGCCGTCTGGAGGTGGAAGATTTTCCGGCAGTCGTCATCAACGATGTCCTGGGAAACGATCTTTATGTCGAAGGCGCCGGGAAATATCGGAAAGGTTGATGGGCTGCAGTTAAGCCGACAATGGCAGATGCGCCTCTAAGATGCAGCAGCCAGGCGCATTTGCGGAAGGCAGGCAGGGAGTTCTTTAAAAAAACTTGACATCTTTGATAAAATCTGGTCGAAATACCGCAATAGAATTCAAAATATCCAATAAATTTTGCACAGCATCGTAAGACGGTCTTTTGCACAAAGTGATTGTTTTTTGCGGTAAATGGTATTTGTAACATATTGTTATTAAAGCCAAGAACTGTAAATTTCCATTCTTGGCGAAGCCGTTCCTGTTTTGAACGGCGACAATCTAAAGGCCATGCCGCAACGGGCGGGAGTATACCCAGAAAGATTAACTTAAGGGAGGGGAGTTATGAAAAAAGCAAAATCAATGTACACATTTTCGGTAAGCATGGCTATTTTGGTTGTCTTCTTCGCTGTTGTGGCGGTAAGCCCGGCTAATGCGGAGCGCAAGTCCATCCGCTGGGCCACGTCCAGCACAGGCTCCTATGGCTACAAGGTTGCGGCCCAGATGACCAAGGTGCTGGAAGATGCACTCGGCGGAGAATACACCGTCACCGTCAATCCTTATCCGGCCACGACTGCCGCCATGAAGGCGACTATGGACGGCAACGCGGAAATCGGCTACACGGCCGACGTCGGGATGACCCAGGTTTATGAAGGCACGGGCAGCTTCAAGGACTACAAGGCCGCCAAATCGCAGATGGTGCACGCCTGGTATGCCTATCCGATGGAGTCATTCATGGCGGTTTACGCCCCGAAGGCAGGCGCATACAAATCCTGGGGCGATTTCAGCGGCAAGCCGGTTTTCTTTACCCCCGCCGGCTTCATGAACTGGTTGAATTTCCAGCGTATTTTCAAGGCGCTGGGATATCAGTTCAAACACGTCCAGATCGGTGAAGCGGCCCAGGGCGACTCCCTGCAGAGTGGCACTATCGTCGGCGCCGTGGCCTACACAACGGCAGGAAGATCGCTTGCGTCCTACTGGCGTGAGACAGAGCTGCGCACCGACCTCAAGGTAATCAACCCCTCTGCCGATGAGGTGAAAAAACTGACGGCGGCCGGTCTCGCCCCTGTGGAGGTAGATCCCAAACAGGCATTCAGCAAGGACGTCGGCGTGAAGACCATTCTGGGCGTGCCGATTCTGTTCGCTTACAACGTTCGCGCCGATATGCCCGAGGACGTCGTCTATAAGATGCTGAACAAGTTCTATGCCGAGCGTGAAAATCTTGCCAAGGCCGATCCCGGGTTCGGGCCGATGGCGCGCGACTTTGTCGGCATGCAGGTGAAAGGCATCAACGCCAATCCGACCATCCCGGTGCACGCGGGGCTGGCGAAGTTCCTGAAAGAAAAGAAGGCATGGGACAACAAATGGAAGATTGCCGGCAAGTAACAATTCGAACTGATTGCGCCCGGGCGGGGCATCCGCGGTAACTGCGATTGCTCCTGCCCGGACGTCCAGCCGCCCGGATTTGAAGATGATGCGGAACGTGTCTCCGTTCTATTCGAAGACTGCGGGCAGGGTGGTTTGAGCGCTTCGGCCGCCTATTTGTTGAGTGTCGCTGCCGGCGATGTCAGCGCTGAAGCCCGCCCGGGGATGGGCGGATGTTTCAAGCAAACCAGGAGGGATTAACAATGCAGGGTAATGGTATTATGCGCCACGTCAATCTCCGGAATCTGATCTTTATTCTATCGGTCATCATGTTTGCCTGGCTTTGCTGGTATTTTTATACCGGCTTCGGCGGCCCGACCGAACTGGTGGCGAATCTCGTGCCGATTGCCCTGGCGATACGGATTTTGCATTTGCACAAGAACGGCTTCATCTACAAACGCCTTCCGGAACTTGCCAACAACATCATCGTCATAATCTACCTGGCCATTTGCGTCTATGCCTTCTACCATTTTCACTTTGAATACGAGGCCATCTCGATCTGGCGGCAAGGATCATACACCAGGGAGGACTTCATCATGGGACTTCTGGTGTTCCTCCTGGTAATGGAACTGTCGCGGGTTACCAACAGCGAGCTGTTCTGGATGAATGTGGTGCTGCTAATCTATACTCTCTGGGGATATCTGAGCCCGATAGATTTTTTCTGGCACCCGGGCGCTTCCTTCTACCGGGTAATTACCTCGAGCACCGTGGAACTCTCTACCGGCATCTACGGGCAATACGCGCAGATTGCGCTGACGACGATTGCGGCGTTCTTGCTGCTGGCGGCGGCGGCGAGCGGCTTTAATGCCCAGGAGGCGATGGTCAGTTTTATGCGCCGCATCGCCGGCAAGTCGCGGCACACGATTCCCCAGACGGCGGTGCTTGCGTCGACTGCGGTCGGCATGATCAGCGGCAGCGGCGCGGCCAATGCCACGGTAGTCGGCGCCTTCACGATCCCGCTGATGAAGCGCTACGGCGTGCCGGGGGAGTTCGCCGCGGCGGTGGAAACGGCGGCGTCGATGGGCGGGCTGATCATGCCGCCGGTGATGGCGGTGGCCGGTTTCGTGATGGCGGAATTCCTCGGGGTCTCTTACTGGAGCGTGGTGATTCGCGGCTTTTCCCTCGCCTTTATTTACTACTCCACGCTTTCCTTATCCGTATATTTAATGAGCATAAGCAAGATGCCCGGCTCGCCGATCGAGGGGGCAACCATGCCGATCTATGAGCAGCTCAAGACGGCGGTTTTCTTCATCGGGATCATCTATCTGACCATCATCATGGGGGTGTTCAACTTCGGCGAGCAGTTGGCCGGTCTCTATGCCGGCTCGTTGATGTTAATCCTCCTCATCCTTCTTTTTTATTATTTCAAATACGTGCGCAAAGACCCGGCGACTGATCGGGATGCGCTTTTCAAGAACATCCGCGTCATGATCGAGACGCATGCCGAAATGACCTCCTATCTGCTCCTGCTTCTGGCCACGCTCGGCATCATGATCGGCCTGTTCACGGTGACCGGGTTCATCAACCGCATGGGGGGAATTCTCCTGCGCGTCGGAGAATGGAATGTTATCGCCCTGGTGCTGATGGCCTGGATCTTCGGCTGGCTCGTTGGCACCGGCCTGCCGCCGACGGCGACCTATATACTCCTGGCGGTTATCATTGTTGACCCGTTGCGCAAACTCGGCGTCGATCCCTGGATTGCCCACTTCTTCGCCTTCTTGATCGCCGTCTGGGGGGAGTTGTCGCCGCCGACTTCGCTTACCGCTGCCGTCTCGGCGCGCATTGCCGATGCCTCCTTCATGAATACCATGTGGCAGGCTCTGAAGATGTGCCTGCCAATTACCATCATGACCTTTGCCATTTTCATCCGCACTAAAATTGTTGTAACTCCGGGCTGGGGTCAGATCAGCGACACGCTGCTTGTGGCGGTGGGCTGTTGCGGAATATCCTTTGCCATCTTCGGAACGTTCGTCAGCGGCCGGGCTGCGAACATTGCACTGTGCACGGCGCTGGCCATCGTTTCTATCGTGATAATGTTCCATCCGAACGGCTTCGTTGCCTTACTGGCGGCTGCCATTGTGCTGCCGACAACGATATTTGGCGTTTTGCGTCACCGGAAGATCGCCTCACCGCAGGACGAAGCGCAGCCGGCAATCGTTCCTGCAAGTTAGAGACTCTGTCTCCGATAGAGGCGCAAAAACCAGCGTTTGCGGATATTTATATGAGGTCTTGAATTGCTGTCCAATCTGCTCTCCGGCGGAGAGCCGGGGAGCAGTATGATATTTTATAAATTATTTCCTTTTGTCCCCTCAAGGGCCAATATCCGCTGCCTTAATTCTTCCGGTACGGCAACCTTCCTGTTTTCATTATAGTTGAATGTCACGATCAGGCCATCGCCTTCGGCGGCAATTTTCCGATGGTTTGTGCTGAAGACAAAGTAGCCCATCATAAAACTGTGTTCTCCGATGCTCGTGACTCTGGTTCCGATCAGGACATCGTCCGGATATGTAGTCTGCATCTTGAATTTGCAGGATAGGGAAGCGAGAATTGGCCCGATTCCCGTCCTGTTCATTGCCTCCATCAAATCCAGCTTGTAAAAGTAGGCAATTCTGGCGCTTTCGAAATATCGCAAATAGACGATGTTGTTAACATGCTGAAAGGAGTCCATCTCCCCCCATGCCACCGGCGTTTTTATCACTACAGGGCAGCTATCTAACTGGTTTTCCATCCCAACCTCCATTGTAATATCTGTTTGCGGCGCTCATATCACATATCTTTTATTCCCGGCAGGGGAAATTATGAAATTCTTGTCTCTATGTGATTTTTAGTGGGAGACAATTGCAAAACTCCCCATTATTGTCATTCCCGCAACGATTCTGAGCGGGAATCTGGTTCTAACTGCCTGAAAAACCATATTCCCGATAAAAACATTCGGGAATGACAAATGGTTTTGCAATTGGCTCGTGGGTAATGCGATTATCTCGGATTCTACCCTCTCCTTCCCCTTCAAGGGGCTCACAACACATACTCCCTCCCCTTCAAGGGG
>CAZKHU010000080.1:0-13727 GCA_964552725.1 uncultured Syntrophus sp. | reverse complement strand
CGAATGCTGGCCGGTGAAGATGCGGGATCAGATTGCCAGAGAACAGCGGGAAACCAAAAAAGCCTCGTAAGCTGAGGGAAAAGAGGCGTCGAAGTCAGCTTAATCCCAAATTTGTCCCTTGTAGTGCGAAGAATACAGAAATATAGGTAAAGACCCAGCCCAGGCTTTGCAGTTCGCGCGCAGTTGCTGTTGAAGGGAAGGTCAGGAGGCAAAACAATGAAGCTGGTTTTAGCGGCCATCCATATTAAAGCATCTTCCCGGGCCATGCCGCTGGGTCCCGCCATGCTCGCCGCTGTGCTGCGGAGATCTTTCGGGCGGAAGATCCAAACCCGCATTGTTAATCTCTTTTTAAATCAAACTGCTGTCGAGTGCGCAAACCAAATCCTCGCCTCGCATCCGGATTATGTCGGATTTTCGATGTATGTTTGGAACCGCGGCCTGAGCCTGGAGGTTGCCTCGCTTCTGAAACAACGCCGGCCGGGCCTTGTCATCTTCGCCGGCGGGGCCGAGGTCACGGCGGATCCGGTGGGTGTCGGGAGCGATCCCGCGCTGGATTTTGTTTTGGCCGGCGAAGGGGAAGAACTCATTGTCGAGACCGTGGGCCGCCTTCTCGCGGGCGCGACGCCCCGGGAGATCGCGACCTCCGCAAAACCGATTCCCGTCAAGGATCTCTCCACCCTGCCTTCCCCGTTTCTGGATGGCACGCTCCAACTGGCCGACTACGGCGGCGCGCTTTGGGAGTTGTCCCGCGGCTGCCCCTTCGCCTGCGATTTCTGCTTCGAGTCCCGCGGCAGGTTGGGCATTCGCCGGGTTCCCCCGGCCCGGGTGGAAGCCGAGCTGGAACTCTTCGCCGCCGCCGGCATCGGCGAGGTCTTCGTGCTGGACCCCACCTTCAACTACCACAAGGCCCGGGCGAAGCAGGTGCTGCGCCTGATCGCCTTGAAGGCTCCGGATATCCACTTTTTCTTCGAGATTCGCAGCGAATTCATCGACCGGGAAATGGCCCGGCTCTTTGCTGCCATCCGGTGCTCCCTGCAGATCGGCCTGCAGAGCGTTCACGATAAGGTCCTCCAAAACATCGGCCGCAGTCTCGATATAGCCGATTTCGAGGCCAGGATCCTTCTCCTGCACAAGGCCGACGTCACCTATGGCTTCGACCTCATCTACGGTCTGCCCGGCGACTCCCTGGAAGGCTTCCGCGCGAGCGTTGATTTTGCCATGACCCTCGTTCCCAATCACATAGACATCTTCCGCCTCGCCGTACTGCCGGGCACCCGCCTGGCCGAAACAGCACCGGCTCTGCATTTGGAACACGAGCCCGGCAGCCCCTATCAGGTGATCGCTTCGCCGACCTTCAGCCGGGCGGACATGGCGCTGGCCGCCCGGATTGCTCATGGCTGCGATGTTTTCTACAACCAGGGCCGGGCCGTGCCCTGGTTCGATATCATTCTGGAACCACTGGAAACGTCGCCGGCGGTTTTTTTTGAGCGCTTTGCCGCCTGGCTGGAAGCCCACCCCTCCGAGGACCTCACCCGAGGGCAACGGGATTTTGTCGCGTCTCTCTTTGAGGAAACAGGCAATTCCCTGCTGGGAAGAGTCGCCGCGGACATCATCAGCTACTTCGGCTACGCTGCCAAACTAATGGATGCCCAAACGACAGAGCCGGACCGCCAGGCCCCGCCTTCTTGCCGCGCAGCCTTCAACCATGACCCCTTAGAATTACTGGCGCAGATGGAAGCCGGAACGATCAGCATCGAGGAACTCGTCTTCAGCCTGCCGGAAAAGGCCTGTGAAGCCGTTCTGTCTGTAAAGGACGGAAGGATCGATATCCAGGTTTGCCTTACGTGCCGGTTCAACGTGGGATAAAAATACCATCGGCACAATAACCAAGCAGGAACGGCAGAGGTATATCAAATTTTTGCTTTGACATGCCGAGTCATGGACGTCTTCTGGTTTTATCTGTGGCAAAAATGTTTATGAATTGCACCCATAGGGCTCCAAATACAAGCTGAGATTTTCGTTATCGGGGTATATCAGTGAACACTGGATCAAAGGTGGCCTTTTGCGAGAACGATCGAGATTGAGACGTTCTTCCTGAAGTCATTAAACGTTACCCTTCAAGAAAACGCTTGATTACGAACGGTAATTCTCTCCATATCGCCGAACCTTGTGCCCATTTTCCCCTTGACATTAATAAACAAGTAGTTTACTACTGAAACATGATTCGGTCTTTTCGATGTAACGAAACGGAGAAGATTTTTCGTCGTGATCTTTCTCGCAAATTTCCCGGCGATATTCAAGAGCGGGCATTTATGAAACTGAACGCTATTGATGCTGCTATTGATATTCAGGATTTACGATTGCCGCCCTCAAATCGGTTAGAAGCTTTAAAGGGGAATCGTAAAGGGCAATGGAGTATCCGCATTAACAATCAATGGCGAATCTGTTTTATGTGGATAGACGGCCATGCAGAAGATGTGGCAATAGATGATTATCATTAGATGAGGTGTGGTGTGCTCAAGAAACGTATAGCACCGGTGCATCCCGGTGTATATCTAAAAGAATTATTGGACGAACTGGCGTTGTCACAATATCGCCTTGCGAAAGATATCGCTGTTCCCGCCATGCGTATCAATTATGTCGTGAACGGGAAACGACCGGTAACCGCCGAGCTTGCTCTGCGTTTAGGCCGATATTTTGGTCAGAATCCGCGTTACTGGCTGAACATTCAAAGCCGATATGACATGGATATCGTGGAAGATACCCTATCAGACCAAGTAGCAAGGCAAATTCGACCACTTGAGATTTCTGTATCATAACTACCTGAAAGCGGTAAACAGTCGACACCGATGAAAGCGCTTGCTTTCAAATACAAATCGTCGGGGGCGGACGTCATTTCAGGTTATTGAATTGCGATGGAAATATGCACATCATGGGTGTTGATTTTTTTGAAGGTCGGGAGTGCCTGCAACTTCCTGCTGTCAAAGAATCCTCGTTATTTCGTATAATACTTGATTTCAAGAGGAATTCAGTGATAATCTTTCTCATGGATTCGGTTAGTTCGTAGAGACTTACTGCCGGTTTTGCTTATTTAGCGTTATCGCTTTGTTTATCAAGATTGGCTCTATCGTTTTGTCATTCATTGAGGAAATACAGTCTGGAAGGTTGAATGAAGCTGACATTTGAATGGGATGAAGTCAAAGCAAAAGAGAATGTCCTGAAACACAAAATTCCCTTTGATGAAGGAAAAACGATATTTAATGACCCTTTTCTACTTACCTATCCAGATATCGACAATTACGAGGTCGAGGAACGCTTTATCAACATCGGCGTGTCCGCCAAAGGGAGGATTCTCGTTTTGATTCATACGGAGAGACATGGTAACATACGCATCATAAGTTGCCGTAAAGCAACTATGCGTGAAAGGAGACATTATGAGGAAAGCTAAGGCCGAAAATCCATCCGCGGTAGAAGACATTAGACCGGAATACGACTTCTCCGCCATGAAGGGTGGGATCCGGGGCAAATACTTCGAAGCGTATCGCGAGGGCCATAAGGTCATCGTTCACAAGGAAGACGGAGCCGACGCGGTTCAATACTTCAAGCTTGAAGACGGTGCGGTCATGCTGGAGCCGGAAGTGAGAAAGTACTTCCCCACTTCTGAGGCGGTGAATAAGGTTCTCAGGACGCTGATTGAGATCATGCCGGCCAAGAGGAGTGCATCAGGTCATCAGAAATGAATAGGAGTGCATCCCTATCGCATCCATCAGATGGACCCTAAAACCGGTCCCGAAATGCTATGCCTTACAAAAATCACTACAATAAATAACAGATGACTTATTGATATAAACGATGTTATGGGCCTGCCGGATGAGGAAATAACTGACAGCTTTGGCGTATGCACTGAATCGGCTTGAGCGGCGCCGTTCCGGTAAAAAACTGTGGCTCGAATTTCTGGGATGGGGGCGCCGAAGCGCTCAACGGCGCTGGCGGCGCTGCGGCTTGGTTGATTAAGACAAAAAGGAGAGCGGTGAAAAAATTATGTTGAAAACGACATTCAACATATCCCGGATGGACTGTCCGACTGAAGAGCAGATGATCCGGATGAAACTGGCGGGTCTGACTGATATCCAATCCCTGCAGTTTGATATCCCGGGCCGCAGGTTGGAGGTATGCCACACGGGCAGTTATGAAAGCATCCTTACGGCCCTCGGCAGTCTCCAGCTTGACACCAAGTTTGTTTCCTCGGAAGAGATTGATATCAAGGACCGAAAAGAGAGCCACCGCCAGGAAAGAGGGATCCTCTGGCAAGTCCTCGCCATCAACTTTTTCTTTTTTATCCTGGAAATGCTCACGGGTTTTATCGCTGATTCCATGGGGCTTGTTGCCGACAGCCTGGATATGCTGGCTGACAGCCTGGTCTATGCGCTTTCGCTGTTTGCTGTCGGGAAAGCGGTCTCACGGAAAAAAAATGTTGCCCAGGTTGCAGGTTACTTCCAACTGGCGCTGGCCGTCTTGGGGTTTGCCGAGGTTATCAGGCGTTTTTGGGGGCGCACAGAGATGCCCGATTTTTCCCTGATGATTATTATCTCGCTGCTCGCGCTGGCCGGCAATGCAATTTGTCTTAAACTGCTTCAGCAGTCCAGGAGTAAAGACGTTCATATGCAGGCGAGCATGATCTTCACGTCGATGGATGTAATTGCCAACCTCGGCGTTATTGCCGCGGGCGTGATTGTATATCTGACAGGATCGAAACTGCCTGACCTGACAGTCGGAACGATCGTTTTCATCCTTGTCGGCAGGGGAGCGTATAGAATTCTTCAATTATCGAAGTGACTTTTCCCTTGTGACTGAAGACAGGAAGCTGATATCCAAAATCTTTTCTTTGTCTAACCGGGCGGTTGTCCGCAAAACAGCAACTGTCATAAAACATCCGGAGGAAAAACGATGAAGTCCCCAGATTTCAGCCGCAAGGTCAAACAGAGCGTCGCCGCCAATTTCGATCAGAGCTTTGCAATTTACCAGGATTTTGAAGACAAACATCACTTATTCGCGGAAATGGCGGGACAACTGGCTGACCGGGTCGGCGTGCGTCCCGGTTCAGCGGTTCTGGATTTGGGCTGCGGTAGCGGCATTTCGGCGCGTGTCCTTTGCGAACGTTACGGATGCCGGGTTCTGGGGATAGATCTGTCGCCGAAAATGGTTGAGGCTGGCCAAAAGCGACTGGGCGATCTCGAAGATGTCCGTCTCGTGGTGGGCGACGGTGAGGCTCCCGGCACAGCGGCGGGGGAGGAACGCTTCGACTATGTACTCTACAATGCCTCCATTTTCGTTTTTCCCGATGTTGCCCAGGCCGTCCGGGAAGCGGCTCAATGTCTGAAAGCAGGAGGAGAAATGGCCTTTTCCTTCTATCCCCTGCTTGTCGGCCCGCAGGACGAGGATCTGCTGGACGAGGCGTTTCGGAGAACCGGGTACACCCCTCCCAAATTCCGGGTGATCGCCAGTTACGAAGCGGCGTGCCAGGCGCTGGAAGCCCACAAGGGGCCGGTTAGCCACTACCGTTGGGTACAGCCGCTGGATATCGAGTTTCTGAAAGATTTCTTTTCCATCCCCGCCCAATCCTCCTCGCTTTTTCCAGGGATAGACTACGAAGAACGCCGGAACAGGGTGAATAAGTTATTTGACTCCATTGCTGACTCTATCGACGATGGTTCGGTTGTTTGGCGGATGGCAAAGGCGTGATCCCGGCGGAGATAGGTTCAACCTGTTCAAATGCAGGTAAATATTCATGCAATCCTCTCGGCTGCTGCGCAGTACGAAAAAGGAAAACGAGGGCCCACATTATTGGCATTCATGCAGAGTTCTATCAGAGCACCTGACTGATATGGACGGCTTTGAACATCCCACCGGAGGCCTCAGCCGCCTTGGAAAGCTGGATCAGGCAGCCGGGGCAGTCGGTTACGACCAGAGAAGCGCCTGTTTCTTCGATATTTTTTTGTTTATTTGCCAGAATCTTGGCCGCTGTGTCAGGGTGATCAACATGAAACGAGCCGGCGCCGCCGCAGCAGACGTTGGCCCCGTTCATCTCGACGAAATTTCCCGCTTTGCGGAGCAGCTCGCGCGGCTCTTTCGTGATTCCCTGGCCGCGCGCCAGGTGACAGGGATCGTGATAGGTCAAAACCGCGTTTGTCCTCTGGCGTGGGGTGTAACCAGCCTTCGCGAGATATTCGGTCAGGTCCATAACCTTTTTGCTGAATCTTTCCGCCTTTTCCTTCATCTCCGGATCGTTCGTGAAGAACGAGCCGTAATTTTTAAGGGTCGCGCCGCAGCTTGCGCAATCCGTTACGACAACCTCGGCGTCAGCGGAGATTTCAATGTTTTTACGGGCAAGGGCGAGAAAATCCTGCCGTTCGCCGTGGGCGAGATGGGGCAGGCCGCAGCAGACGTTCTTTTTTTCGACCAGGGGGGCGGTGGTTCCGATTATTTCCCGACTTTGGGCGGCGGCTTCGGGGAACATCATCTCCATGCCGCAGCCGTGGAAATAGGAAACGGGGGTGTTTTTGGTCACTATTTTGTCGGAGGGTGGGGCCTTCCGGCCGAGGGCGGCAGGCCCCGCAAATGACTCAAGAAAATGGGAGCGGGTGTACTCCTCCGGCGCCATGCCGTGCGGGACGAGGCGATTGAAACCGGTGCGGCGCAGCAGCGCCAGGGTTTTTGCCGCGGTCGAGACAACCCCCCGCCGCTTCAGGATGCCGCCGACTATTCTGTATTCCAGATTTGGTCCGCCGAACAGATCAACCAGGTGCTGGCGGACATCAACCATCGCCTCGTCGGTAGGAACATTGGCCGGGCAGATTTCCACGCAGGCTCGGCACAGGAGACAGAAATCGACCGCGTTCAGCACAGCCTTCGTTGGTTTAAGGCCCCCCTCGGCTAGGGCACGGACGATCGAGTTTTTCCCCCTTGCCCCGGTCGCTTCGATTTCCTTTACCCCGAAGAGCGGGCAAACCGTCAGGCAAGAGCCGCAGCGGTCGCAACTGTGTATTCTTTTTGCCGCCGCCTCAAGGAGTGTGCCATTGGCTTCTTTCTCCATTGTCTCCTCTTCTTGATCTTTCACTCAAAAATGCATGCATAAATTGGTGATTTATAGTGGTTTATTTATTAGGCCGCCGCGGACGCGACTTAAGCGCGTCCCTCCCTTGCCTTGATCCTTCTTTGTGACGGAGCGCCGTCACGAGTGTTTCACCATATTTTCCCGGGGTTGAGTAAACCCTTTGGATCGAGCGCTGCTTTGACGGCCTTCATTGTTCGGATTGCGGTTTCACTGACGGCATTGGCAAAGTACGGCTGCTTCGTGAGCCCGATGCCGTGTTCTCCGGAAAGGGTGCCGCCGACGCTGAGCGCCGCGGCGAAGATCTCTTCAATCGCCTGGTGCACCTTTTCTTTTTCACCCGGCAGGGAAGT
Source organism: uncultured Syntrophus sp. (assembly GCA_964552725.1). GTDB lineage: Bacteria > Desulfobacterota > Syntrophia > Syntrophales > UBA5619 > DYTH01. The sequence goes on along the minus strand of CAZKHU010000080.1, from coordinate 6,263 downwards.
GTTGCAGAGGATCGACGGATGGAGGTTGCCGTCGCCGGCGTGGCCGTAAACCGCGATGAGCAGTCCGTATTTTTCCGCGATTTTTCTGATCAGCCGGACTACCTCGGGAAATGCGTCGCGGGGGACGGAGATGTCTTCACTGAAATGGTCCGGGGCAAGGGTAGAGATAGCCGAGCTGATTCCCCTGCGGATGGCCCACAACTCGTCGGCCTCCTGCTGTGAGGCGGCGGCCCGAAAAAGGAGCGATCCGCAGGATTGGGCGACTGTCCTTATTTGATTTGTCTGTGAATCCAGCGAGGCGTCATCGTTGCCGTCGATCTCGATGATCACCGCAGCGGCGGCGCCGACGGGAATTTTCATGTTCCGTCGTTCCGCCGCGATTGTCAGGCAGGTTTTGTCCAGTATTTCAGAGGCCGCCGGGACAATGCCCGCCTGCAGCATGTCGTGGATCATTCGGCAGCCGTCGTCAAGAGAGGCGAACATTACCTGCAGCGTCCCCCGCTTTTTCGGCATTGAAATCAAGCGCAGCAGAACCTTTGTGATTACTCCGAGGGTTCCCTCGGAGCCGACGAAAATGCTCGTCAGATCATATCCGGTGACATTCTTGATCATCTTGCCGCCGGTCTGCAAAATCGAGCCGTCGGCAAGCACCACTTCGAGTCCCATCACGTAGTTTTTCGTCACGCCGTACTTGACCGCCCTCATTCCGCCGGAGTTTTCCGCCACGTTGCCGCCGATCGTCGAAAATTTCCAACTGGCCGGATCGGGCGGATAGAAGAGCCCCTTTGCCGCGCAACGGTCGTACAGATCAACTGTGCGAATGCCGGCCTCAGCGGTTGCCATCATGTTGCGTTCGTCAAGTTCGACGATTTGCTTCATCCGGTCCAGCGAAAGGGAGATGCCGCCCTTGAGGGGGATGCTGCCCCCGGTGCGGCCGCTTGCCGCGCCCCGCGGCGTTACGGGAATCCGCTGTTCCGAGGCGATCGCCATGATTCGCGACACCTCTTCTGTCGAAAGCGGGCGGACGACCAGCTCCGGTTTGTTGACCGGCACAAGCGGGACGAACGACGAGTCGTAGGAGTAGCCGAAAAGGTCAAGCTCGGCAGTGAGTACGTTTTCGGAGCCGACAACATCCCGGATTTTCTGAGTTATCGCAGCAGGTATCATTTTTGCGGAGCCTCCTTTCAGACGGGCAAGATTTGGCACAATCCACCCGGATATATTAAGCATAATGGATTGCCCGGCGCCTCCAACGGAGGAGCCAGCTAAGCGAGTAGTGCCAAGGGGAAAAACGTCTCTTTCGTGGCGGAACTATCTCGGCACAAACTCGATTTTGAGTTTGCACCCTACAGCCTCGGCATACCGGCGCAACGTGACGATGGATGGAGAATGGTGTTTGCTGCCCCCTCCAGCCTCGATCCGGGCCACGGCGGGCGCTTTCGTCCCCATGCGGGCGGCAATTTCCACCTGGGTAAGGCCGGCGCGTTTACGGGCCTTGAGAACCTCGTCGAAAAGAGCGAATTCCTCCTCCAAGGCATCGTACTCGGCCTTGAATTTTGGGTCTTTCATCCAATAGGCAACCATTTCATCGTGTGTTTTCATGCTTAACCTCCAACAATCGCTTCCTGCCTGTTTCCAGTTCGTGAAGTGGCGTTTTGTTCGTCTTTTTTATGAAGGCATGAAGGATAACGATTCTTCGTTCCTTGACGGTACAAAAAAGGCGCGTCCGATCCCCTCCCCGCCGGCGGCCCGAATTTCGAACAGCTCCCCTCCTAAGAAACGGGTCATGGGCATCCCCAGGTTGGGCCCATGGATTTTCATCCTTTCCGTGATCCTTGCATAGAAAGCTCGAATGCCGGGAGGCCAGCCATCAACGGCTGACCGTACATGCTCGCTGTAATATTCGATTACCCATGTCATAGCTTATAACTTAACAAATATGTTAATACACGTCAAGCCGAAATTCCCTTTGGGTAGAATCGGGAATGGGTAAAATATGAACCCGTGCCCAATCCTACCGTAATAATATTGTTACTGTTTCTCAAGCTCTACGATAACTTGCCACGCTGGAAATAAGTGGCGCCAATATTTTTCATAAGCTTCGAAATTTAGTTTTCCAATTAAGAATCCAAGATCATTGTCTATATGCAATATCTTTGAGATTACGCTATCAACATGCTCTATAACATGACTTGCAATTAGATAACGCCGACTTGCTTTTTACTACCGCTACATTGATTTTTGACATTTTCCTCTCCTTGATGTTTGTTGTTAAATACTTATCCGGGGCGAAATTGCGGGAATGCCTGAAAAATAGAACCATCCCTTTTTCAGTAAAGGGGATATTCAAGGAGACGGCATTCGATCGCACCGTTGTAAAAGGGGATGCGCCTTTTTGTCCGTAGGCCGATGCTCTTGGCCAAAGTCAGGTTGCCGGTGAAGATGAAGCCGCTGCACCCCTTTCCGCGCTGCTTGAAGAAATCGCCAATTTCCTTGTACAGCCCTCCCAGCGTTGCAATGTCCCCGGTTCTCTCCCCGTAGGGCGGGTTGACGACGATCACGCCGCCGCCGGGGACGGGCGTCTCGGCAAGCGGGCAGACGTTGAATTCGATGGCCTGCTCCACGCCGGCGGTCTTGGCGTTTTGTCTCGCCGCGGCGATTGCCTCCGGATCGATATCCGCCGCGACGATCCGGGCATTGCTTTGATGTTTTGCGGCTCGCGCGTGCAGACGGAGTTTCCGCCACTCGACTGAGTCGAATCCCCGCAGATGGTGAAACCCATAATTGCTCCGGAGCAATCCCGGCGCCATCCCCTCAGCCTGAAGCGCCGCCTCAATCGCGAGCGTGCCGCTGCCGCACATGGGATTTATAAAAAATCCTGTTTTGTCCCAGCCGGTTGCGGCGATAACCGCCGCGGCCAGGGTTTCGCGCATCGGCGCCGCGAGCGGAATCTTGCGGTAGCCCCGCCGGGAAAGTGGCTCGCCGGAGGTATCGAGATAGACCTCGACGTCATTTTCCTTCCAGAAGACATGCACGACCGCCTTGTCCCGCGTCGGTCCGGAATCGGGTCTTCTGCCCCGCCTCTCCAGCATCCGATCCACTATCGCGTCTTTTGTCTTCTGGTTGACGAAGCGGGTGTCGGTAATGGACGGGGTGTCCACCGTCGAGGTGACGCACAGATAGGCGTGTTCTCCTCGATCCCAGAGGATATCCTCCCAGGAGATCCCCCGCACCCCCCGGTAGAGGTCGAAGGGGTTGTTCGCGCGGAAGGTTTTGAGCCGGTACAAAACCCGATGCCCCGTCCGCAGGAACAGATTGAGACGCATAGTGTCGGCGAGCGTACCCTGAGTCTCGACGGATGCTTCGCCCTCCTTCAGGGGAGAAAAACCGAGGGCGCGGACTTCCCCGGTTAGCCACGGAGCGATTCCCTTCGGGCAGGTGATCAGTATTTTTTCTTTATAATCGTTAAGCGGCATCGGCTGGTCTCCTCAAAAATCGTTTGCTATCTTCGCCGGAAGCAGGTAGAAAATCAAGCTGTTTTATGGTAAGGGGAAGACAGCCGGCAAGGGGGCTGCTCTTGCAAAACGCTGAGAAGATCAATGCTTTTTGCCGCAGGAGGCGAAAAAAGATGGAACCCCAAAAAAATAGTAATATTCCCTTTTTGATCCTCTTGTGGTTTGTGACGCTCCTTTTTTTCTGGCTGCTGAAGCCCTTTTTCTTCCCGATATTCTGGGCCGCTGTTATCGCCGGCATTGCCCGCCCTTTGTACTTCCGGATAAACAAAAAGCTTGGGCGCCCAACCCTGAGTCTCTCGCTGCTCTTTGTTGCCATTGTGTTTGTCCTGATAGTTCCGCTGACGGGGCTGGGGGTGTTGATTTTTGATGAATCCGCGGCCCTGTATCAGATGGCGAAGCCCGGAGAAAACAGCATCAACGCCGGTTTTCAGCGGATTATCGACGCATTTACGGACAACTACTTCGCCCGGCTGGCCGGCGTAAACCGGGAGATGGTGCTTGCCAAGGCGACTGACGCGGTGCGATCACTATCGAATTATCTTGTGATCCATCTGACGAGTATCACGCAAAACACCCTCGGTACGCTGGTCCAGTTCGGCATCATGCTCTACACCCTCTTTTTTTTCCTGCGGGATGGAGACAGGTTTATCTCTATGGCGGCAAAAATCCTGCCTGGCGATGAGGAACAGCAGAATTTCCTCTTCAAGCAGTTTATTGCTACGGCCCGCTCGACGCTGAAGGCGACGCTGATCATCGGCGGCATCCAGGGGGCAATCGGGGCGGTTATCTTTTTGATCGCCGGGGTAAAGGGGGCGTTTATCTGGGGCGCGCTGATGGTTGTCATGTCAATCGTGCCTTTTGTCGGCTGCACGATCATCTGGGCGCCGGCCGGCATCATCATGCTGTTACTGGGCAATATCTGGGAGGGAATCCTGATCCTCGCCGCCGGTTTTTTTCTGATCAGCACGGTGGACAATCTGCTCCGCCCGATTCTGGTTGGCCGGGACGTGGAGATGCACCCGCTTTTAATCTTTCTTTCGACGCTCGGCGGGATCGCCCTGTTCGGTTTTTCCGGATTCGTCATCGGCCCGGTTGTTACCGCACTTTTGATTGCCGTCTGGGAGATGCACGCGAAATTTTACCATAAAAAGCTCTATAACCGCTGAACGTCTGCCGGAAGTCATGACGCTTATGACTTCGAGGCTCGCATTAGGCGTGGTCGGGGCGTTTTTTACCTTTGAGGTAATTGCAAAACGCCCCATTCTTGTCATTCCCGCAACGATTCTGAGCGGGAAAACGAAGTTTAATGTTCATAATCTGGTTCTAACTGCTTGAAAAACCATATTCCCGATAGAGACATTCGGGAATGACAAATGGTTTTGCAATTGGCTCCTTTGAAAAAGCATCCGAAATTCTTGCGGACCAGAAGGGAAAGGGCGGGGAGATATTCCCCTTCCTTTCCAACTGGTCTTCCCTGTTCTACAGGGCAATTAGCAGGAACGGGGAGTAGCGCCCTTCCAGGTCGTTTTCGGCGATATTTTTGTATTCCTCAGAAAATTCCTCCCAGATCAGCTCCAGCGCCGCGCGCAGGGCGTTTGCCGCATCTGGTTCAAAATCGGGAGCTCCTTCCAAAAAAGCGTTTATAAACAAATTTTTATATGACAGCATCCGATACGGGGGGTGTTCTTCCCCTTGACGAAGCGAGTGGAAGAACCGGCCGGCGTCGCTGCGCGAAAGGGGGGCAAACGACTGGCCGCCGTCCAGAATTTTGTGCGCCCAGCGGGTGAACAGCAGGGAGTGAACGTCCGTACGTTCGGCAAGCCGGAACTGATCATCGCGGCTGACGGGCGACAGGCGGGCGAGCAGTCGGTCGAGAGCCTGCATCATTCGGAGCTGCTCTCGGGCGTCATCCAGCTCCTCTGTACTGACAAATTCCTTGAAGGGTTCGTTATTTTTATCGCCAGCGAAAAAGCGGGGGCGCTCCCAAAGCAGGCCGTCCAAAGTGTCGCCCCAGGGGCTGCCCCAGAACTCGTTTTTCCAGCCCTGGCCGAAGAACCAGCTTTCCTGCCACCACCGTTTTGCGTCCCGTTGCAGGCCGACCGCAAAACCGTATCCGGTGCGAAAGAGCGTCAAAAGGGAGTGTTTGCGCAAAAGATTTTCCGCTGCGGCGCTATCCTTGCCGCAGAGACGCTCCAGAACGATATTCAAGTATCCTGCTGCCTGTTTGCAGGAAGCGGCAAGAACATCCGGATCGGAGAGCTCGGGGAAGTTTCCGGCGGCGATAATCCGGTTGGAAAGATCGGCAAATTCCAGAGAGATGCGGTCAAAGAGCAGGGGATCGGAAATACGGGAAAAAGAGAGGGAAAGCAGACTCTCCTTGGCAACCTGTAAAAGCGGCAGCGTGGGGATCAGCTCGTTTTCGCTCTGGTCAAAGAGTTTGCCGGGCGCAAGCGGCAGCGTTTCCGCGTCGAGGGCAGACACGGCAAGCGGGGCGTAAACGGCAATCGCCTCTGCAAACGGGAGAAAACCATGCTCGGCGATGCGGTTGTTCCGCAGGCGGTACAGCTCCTCCTCCGCCTCGGTGGGGCTGAGCGCGGCAAGATCGAAGAGCAGTTCCTGATACTCTTCGTGGTCGTTCTTTCCCAGAAGGGAAAGCAGTTCCTCGATCGTCTCCTGGTCCTCTTCGTGAAAGGCCTTGATGTAGAACCGCCCATCCAGCGTAAACCAGGTGTTCGGGAGGTCCGTGTT
>CAZKHU010000079.1:0-13776 GCA_964552725.1 uncultured Syntrophus sp. | reverse complement strand
TTGTCATTCCCGAAAGCGAAGCTTAATGTTCATAATGCCTCTATCGGGAATATGGGTTTTCAAGCCGTTAGAACCAGATTCCCGCTCAGAATCGTTCAAGCCGTTAGAACCAGATTCCCGCTCAGAATCGTTGCGGGAATGACAGAATGGGGAGTTTTGCAATTACCTCGCTGTTTAAAAAACATTGATTATTTTTATGCAATATCTTATTGGACAAAGCGGAAAATGTGATTTGCAGCGTTAAAAAAGGGGACTTATGCCAAAGAAAATATCGACCGACCAAATAACCCCCGGGATGGTTTTAACAAAACCGATAGTTGGCAACAACGGCATGGTGCTGCTCGCCGAGGGAACAGAGCTTAACGAAAAGTGGATAGATCGTCTTGAGACAATGGGGGTGACCGGCGTATGGATAGACGGAACCGGGGAACCGCCTGTGCCGCTTGCCGAAGCCCTTGCCTCTCTCGATGAGCGGTTTGCAACGGTTCTGAAAGAACCCCATATGGAGGCTCTAAGAGACATCGTGCGGGTTCATACCGAGCAACTATATAGATAAGGTTTCTGATTATTTTGGAAATAATAGATATCACCCGGCAAAGATCCCGGATAGAAAACATTGTCGCTCTGCCGACTGTGCCGGAGTCGCTCAAGAAGATTGCGTATATTTTTGAAAAACCGCATATTACACTCGACGAGATCGGCCACTTCATTTCCACCGATCCGGCTCTGACCGCCAGGGTGCTGAAGATGATAAATTCGGCAATCTACGGTTTCCCGGGGCGCATCTCGTCGGTTTCGCACGCGGTCATGCTGCTCGGACTCAACGTGATCAAGGGAATGCTTCTGGGAATTTCCGTCTTTGACATCATGCAGAAATTAATGAACGGCCTGTGGGAACATTCCCTCGGTTGCGCCATTGTAGGCCGGGCCATCGCCGAGAAGAAGGGTGTAAGCGATCCGGAAGAAGTGGCAATAGCAGCGCTTCTTCACGATATCGGCAAGGTCATACTGATCATCGAGTTTCAGCAGACCTATAAAGAGGCGATGCAGGATGCCGCGGTGCGGCGCATTCCCATACGCGTGGCAGAAATGGCGGTTTTTCGGGAAACTCACGCGGCGGTCGGCATGTGGCTTGCCCAAAAATGGCATTTTCCACCCAAACTTGTGGAAGCGATCAGCTTCCACCACAGCCCCCATCTGGCCCAAATCGCCCCGCAGGAAACGGCCATCGTGCATTTCGCGGACGTCCTGGTCAGGGCGCGCGGATTAGGCTTTGCCGGCGACCAGTTCGCCGCGGCGGTCCATCCGGCAACCTTTGAACGTTTGGCCCTTACCGGGGATGATATCCTGGCGCTGCTGGATATTCTGGAAAATTCTCAAGATGAGTCGGAGGGATTCGCCCTGTAGTCATGAAAACGCTCCTGATCGTTTCCGATGAATTCGCCTTTAGAACAATAACAGAGCGCATCCTTGCCCCCTGCTTTCATGTCCTTTCCTTCAACAGAATTGATTCAGCGCTTGACTTCATATTTAACGAAATTCCCGACATAGTGCTCATAGAAATCGTTCGCGAGGATGAATTGACTGTACAGAAACTCAACAACGTTAAGGAAGATCCGCTGTTCAGCCAAATACCGGTTATTGCCGTCTTCAGGGATGAGCCGGTTGCCGGGGCGTTGGGAAACATTCTTGTTGAGGACTATCTGAGGAAAGACGATATCGAGCGGGATCTTCTCCTGCGGGTAAATTTGGCATTGACCCGCTACACCCGCATTGTTGAAGTCAACCCGCTTACCCGGCTTCCCGGCAATATCTCCATCAGCAGGCAGGTGCAAAAACGGCTGGACACGGGAGAGGTCTTTGCCTTTGCGTACGCCGATCTGTCTGAATTCAAGCCGTTCAACGACAGATACGGCTTTTCCCGTGGCGATGAGGTGCTTAAAATAACCGGTCGTCTTATTCTCAATATAGTCAAGAACAAACAGGCGGCGGGGAGCTTCGTGGGACATATCGGCGGGGACGATTTTGTTTTTATCATGGAAAAAAATCTTATTCAGGAGGCTTGTCAGGATATCATCAAAGCTTTCGACCATATAATCCCCACCCTTTATGATCCCCGAGACAGGGAAAAAAACGGTATAGAGTCGGTGGATCGCCGGGGGGTGCTGATGTCCTTTCCTTTCATCAGTCTTGACATTGGAGTGACCGACACGGCAGGCCGGAGCTTTGGTCACTTCGGACAGGTGACAAGCGCCGCTTCCGAAATGAAGAACGTGGCAAAGCAAAACAGGGGCAGCTCATTCAGCGTCGATAAGCGCCTGACCGGGCCGGCCTGACATTTTGGAAAGCCGGGGGGAAGGGTTTCATTCAAGATAACAGACGGCGACGCGGTTGTGCGGATCGGCGACAACCTTGGCGCTCCTGCCGCCGGTGGCAGCCGGCAGATCAAAAACTCTGACGATTTCAAGATAGCGGCCCGCCTCCGGGACAAGCTCGGTCAGGACATTCGGAAGGTCTTTGAAAAGTTGCCGATTGAAGCAGGCCTCCGGATCGCCGGGGTAAACCGGCATATAGATAATATTCGCTTCCACAAGATCCAGAAAGAAGTGCGTCCCGTAGGAAACCTCCAGAAGCTGTCCCGTTTCTTCCCACGCCATTTCCACAAGCACCTTGGTATTGTTGATGTCGGCATAGGTTACATTGACTCCCAGATCGATATTGCTGCTTCCCCACCGCCCGGGACCCATCATGATGACGCCCCCGGCTTTCACTAAGGGATGCTCATTGATCCGCCCGACAAGACGGCCGATTGTTTTCTTCAGCTCCAGAGAGGCCGCGGCAGCGTACCGGGACGGGTCGATAAACAGGATGTAGCGGACCGGCGACGTCGAACCGCCGCTGATCGTCCGGTTGGAACGGAAAAGAACCCGCTCGGGGGGAAGAACGGCCGGCAACTGGATTGGGCCTGTATCTCCTGGTAAAACCATCGGCCGGCACTGCAACAGATTGATCCGGATTTTCCCTTCGGCATTCACCGTCGCGGTAAACTCCGTGTCGATCGGCTGCCCATAGGCCTGTTCGAGACGAATCAGCATCAGACGGATGAGCTGGATGAAATCCGTCTGCTGTAACAGATGGTTAAAGGTGAGCACCAGCGGCTCCTTCGTCGTTTCGAGGCGACCGGTCCAGGGATCTGCCGGATATCCGTCCTTCATCAGGGAAACAAAAAGATGCAAATTTGGATAGTCCCGGTCGCATAAAAGTTCCTCGATCGAATAACTGGTCAGTTCGTTGCGCTGCAAATCTATCAGATCGACATGCCCTTGTGAGTATTTGGCTATCTGGGCGCCGGTTTCAGGGCGCAAATGAGGGTGACTGACCGCAACAATCCGGGGATAGTCGTCGCCGACACGGTCGACCGCCCGTGTCCCCAGGCCGAAAACAAGGCGAATCATTCCCTGGCTGGCGTCAATGCGATCCGTCCAGGCGTAGAGATTCCGCGAAAATGCAACACCGGCCAGACCCGGGAAAAAGCACTGACGGTAAGGCGCCCCGGAAACGCGCTGAACGAGAATTGCCATCTGCTCGTCGCTTTCGCCAAGTCCGCGAGCGCGGCGGTAGGCAAGGGCATCCGGATTCAGGGCGCTGGCATAAACCAGCTTCACAGCGCTTACAAAAACCTCCAGCCGCTCCTCGGGCGTCCCTTGATTTGCACAGTACTCGCTGCGGTATTTCCCGGCAAACGCGTTGCCGAAACTGTCCTCGAGCAGGCTGCTGGAACGGACAATTATCGGCGCCTGGCCGAAATAGGCGATCATGTCCCGGAATTGCTCCATAATCTCCGGTGGAAAACGGCCGTCCAGAAACCGCTTCTCCGTACCGGCAAATTCCTCGGGGGAAAGTTGCGCGGAACGGGAAAGGTCGAGACGAAGGCGGAACAGATCGTTATTCACCAGAAAGGTAAAAAATACGTCCGATCCGATATAGAAAGAATCGTGCTCTTCAAGCCTCTTCGTAAAATCTATCTCACCCGGGTCAGAAACGATGATTCGACGCGCCAGAATCATGCCGGCGGCTTTCCCTCCGATCCGCCCTGAACCAATGAGCCGTTCCCGGATGGCAAAGAGATCGTCGAGGGTTATGTATGAGTCCACCAGGCGGTTGAAGTCGGGATGGGTGCCGATCATCATCCGGGCAAATTCTTGTTTCAGGGCGGCCACTTCTGGCTCATTCTCATCAAAATCGGGATCCGACTCATGGTACTGCAAAAGACGGCGATAGACGCTTTCCCAAGGGGCAATCGACCGGTCGCGCAGATGAAACGGCTTTCTGCCGGCAACCGTCGCTACGGCGGCCGCGTCTCCACTGACAAAGATCGGCGTCCAGATTTTGCCCGCCATCTCATGGGGGAGAAACATCTGGGGGGACTGCCGTTCCCATACCTTGAGCGGGTGGAAATACATCCTCCCGTCCACGCTGTAAACATCGAGCAGCAACTGTGTGGTGTTCCTGATACGGGCAACTGCGCCGCTGCCGTGGCGGCCGCGGGTAAGCGCGAAGTAGGCAACCGTGCCCAGTTCAAACAGGAATGGACAGGTAACCTGAAAAAAGTTCGCAACGAGCTCGTCGGTCGCCCATTCTACGACCAACGCAGACAGGTTGTCGAAAACATAGAATGCCTCCCTACCCGCCTTCGCGATGATCTTATGGACGGCGCTGCTGAAAAAGTCGAATCCGCGCTGGGGATCGACCGTGATTGTCCGCAATCCTTCGATGTCCGGCAACACCGGCGGGTGAGGAGCAAAACGCAGATAGATGCACCGCCGCCCTTCCGCTATCGCCTGTCGGGCAAACGGTTCGGCAAAATAGGTGTAATCCTCGATGCGCTCCACCCGCCAGACGACGTTGTCGCCGAGCCAAAGTCCCTGAACTACCTGATCGAGGGCGGGCAAACCGCTCGCCACGGTTTTAGTTTCCATGATGAAAATGCCCTTTTGATCCTGGAATGCGGCTGTTCAATCCGGCACAAGTCATTTTACGCCTCTTTTGTCCATAAAATCATGATCTCATTGCCTCTTAAAGGGGCACAGATACCTTTCCCCATCTTCGCCCTTGAATCCTCGCAGCAGTTCCATGTGCCGCAATATGGCAAATTGTCTTTCGAGTTCGCGAGGAGCAACGCCAAGATTTTCAGCAAGGGAAGCCGCGGTTATCGCCCCGGCGGAGGTAACCGCGTCCAGAATCTGCTGTTGAATCGGCAGCAACGTTTGCTTCTCCTGGGTCATTGAGCTGCGGGCATTGTGCACCGCCCATGGATCACAGGATTTCAGCGGCGAAAGAATATCCATATAACAGTCTTCGCAAAGCTCCATTGAACGAAAGGAATATGGCTCCTGAACTTCAGAGCCGCATTTCTGACATTTCATTTTTCACTCCTTTATAATCATGATATTTTGCCCTGAATGCCGCTTATTTGCCGTTTCCTGGGATAAGGGTGCGGATGATATCCTCTTTCCCTATAATGCCAACCAGATAGCCGTTTTCCAAGACCGGCAGCGTGTGGATATTGTTATTGACCATCAAGGTGGCAATGTCTTCCAGGCCGGTTTCCGGGTTGACCGTCAACGGATCGGCGGTCATGGCCTCGGCTACCGTTATTGCCGCCATTTTTTGCACCTCTTTTTCAATATGCTTTTGGGAGCTTAGCGGTATCGTTCCGTCGAGGAGAAAAAAGAAAGAGGGCAGAGGAATTTTCCCCTGCTGAACCATCAAATCCGATTGACAGATGATTCCCTGCAGGATCCCCTCCCTGTCGACGACGGGCAGACCGTTAATGTGTTTTTCAATAAGCAGGGCGGCGGCCTTGGTTATTTCCGTGTCGGGATAAACGGTTATTACCTGCGTTGTCATGATATCCTTCGCCTTTAGCATCTCTTCGCCTCCTTTATTTAAGGTAATCCCTGATGCGGTTTTCCATTTCTTCATATCGGAAAAGCCTGTTGAAATCTATAACTCCGGCCATCGCCCGTGAATAGGCGCGAACCCCTGTTTCCTCGAGAATCGACACGGGGTTGAGCCCCCCGATGACAATTGCGCCGACGCGGCCTTCCGATACGGGGATGTCAAGAACCGTCTGTCCCGGCCTGCCTATTTTTACCAGACTCCCCAAGCCGATCCTGGCAAGCTTCTCTGTGAGCTGTGTCACCGCATCGATGCTTTCCGCCGGAAATTCCCTGAAACTGGCGCCAATCCGACCGTTTCCAGTCCGTACGACATCGAGATAATTTGTCATGCCGCTTCTGATGAAAATTTCGAGAGGGTCAATGCTCGTTCCATCGTACATGATTATCTCCACAAATCGGGCCGGCTTTTTGTCCACCATTTCCAGCAAGCCGCCGAAGCGCGACGTAACCGGAATCCCGTGTTTCAGCATAACCCCGTTGAGGGTAATGGAACAGACCGTTCCAATGCCGATCATCCCTTCGGGGATCTTGACATACCCACAGCTTTCACCGGGGCCGAGAAACGTCAAAAGATGTCCCATCGCGTAGCCGTTTTCGTATACCCGGGCAATGGAGGGGATGTTTTTCGCAAAGAGAGCCGGATCAACTATCGTGACATTAATCAGGACGGATCCCGAAAGGGTGCTCAGGTTGAAATCCATGCGGTAGGTCAACTGATCGATCTTGGCGGACAGAAAACCGACACGCTCGATAATCCGGAAAGACTGGAGCTCTTCCATGCCGCGGACGGTAATCGCATGCCCCCTTTTGCCGTTACTGTCCGCCAGTCCCTCGGCAACCATCTTCTGCAAATAGAGACGCACCGTTCTTTCGCTGATCTCATAACCAAGAGATGCCAGCTCCTCAGCAACCCGGGAACTGCTGAGAGGGTCTTTCGCGTTTTTCATCACATTCAAGATTAGAATTTCTTTTCGTTTCTTCTTGTCTTCCATCGTTTAATCCCCATTATCGATCTCGTTATGGTGCAGGTAATCATATATGACAACCGTATGTCAACTTGATAGTTCAGCATGGAAGCGCGATCTTCCCCGATGGAATTTCTCTTTTTTACCAGCCAAGCAATCGGTAAGCAGTGGTAATATAATCGGCATAATTGCCGATTATATTACCACTGTAAATTAAATTAAGATATCTTTAGTTGCGCGCCGTCCCAATCCTAATATCACAAAATACAATATATTTGCTAAAAAAACTTGACATGCAGCGGAGAGATTGTTAAGAGCGACGCAAATGCAATCTGTGCTTATGCGGCAAGGCACTTCCGGTACAATGGCAACGTCTGGCCGATCAACAAGGATCTTCGGCTTAATGGCTATCGCCCAATGGGGGGGAAATAGTGCACAGCAGGTGTTAATGCCGGATGAATCCATGAGCAACTGTCAGGAGTTTCAGAATAGTGGAAAGTTCTGAATAAACAAAGGAAACCGTAAATTTCATCAAGGGAGGTAGGAAAATGGCAAAAGAAAATCCGTTTGTGGTTGCGCAGCAGCAGCTTGATCAGTGCGCGAAGATACTAAACCTCGATCCCGGAGTGCAGGCAGTTCTCAGGGTTCCTTCACGAGAACTCCACGTATCGATCCCGGTGCGGATGGACGACGGCTCTCTGAAGGTTTTCCAGGGATTCCGCATCCAGTACAATGACGCGAAAGGCCCCTGCAAGGGCGGCATTCGCTTCCATCCCGAGGAAACAGTCGATACCGTACGCGCCCTCGCCGCCTGGATGACCTGGAAATGTTCACTGCTCGATCTGCCGCTCGGCGGCGGAAAAGGCGGGATAATCTGCAACCCGAAAGAACTGTCGCAGGGGGAACTGGAGCGGCTCAGCCGGGCTTATATCAATAAAGTCGCCGCCATAATCGGACCGGACAAGGATGTCCCGGCGCCGGATGTTTACACAACTCCCCAGATCATGGCCTGGATGATGGATGAATATTCCAAAATGTCCGGGAAAAACCAGTTCGGGCTTCTTACCGGAAAACCACTCGCAATCGGCGGCTCCAAGGGACGCGGCGACGCGACGGCAAGAGGGGGGCTCTTCACGGTTCGCGAGGCGGCAAAGGAACTGGGCATCGACCTTGCCAACGCAACAATCGCCGTCCAGGGATTCGGCAACGCCGGATACTACGCTGCCTACCTCGCCCAGAAGATGTTCGGGGCAAAGGTTGTCGCCGTCGGCGATTCGAAAGGCTGCATCCTGTCCGACGACGGCCTCGACGCGCAGAAGGTGGCAAGTCACAAGGCGAGCACATCCACTGTATGCGATTTCCCCGGCGCCAAGTCGATCAGCGACGAGGAACTGCTCTCCCTTGATGTTGACATTCTCTTTCCGGCCGCCCTGGACGGGGTAATTACCGGCCAGAACGCCCCCAAGATCCGCGCCAAAATCATTGCCGAACTTGCCAATGGGCCTACGACACCGGAAGCCGATGAAATTCTTTACAAAAACGGCGTTCACCTGATCCCGGACTTCCTCTGCAATGCCGGCGGCGTTACCGTCTCCTACTTTGAGATGGTGCAGAATTTCTACATGTACTACTGGGAGGAGGAAGAGGTATATAAACGCCTCGACCAGAAGATGACAACCGCGTATCACTCGGTCCTCGACACCTCGAAAAAGTACAAGATCAACATGCGGCAGGCGGCTTATGTTGTCGCCGTTGAACGGGTCGTGGAAGCGATGAAGGTGCGCGGCTGGGTGTAACATCAGATCTTGCAGCAAAAAAAGGGGAGACGCAACGTCCCCCCTTTTTTTTGTTTTCCGCTCTGTAAAAAATGGCGGAGAGAGCGGGATTTGAACCCGCGGTACACCTTTAAGGGGCGTACAATCGCTTAGCAGGCGATCGCTTTCGGCCACTCAGCCATCTCTCCGTGATCTTCGTCCTATTGCCGATTCTGAAATCGGGCGGGAGCAGGATTCAAATTAACAAGCTAACTATTCAATATAAAATAGAATAATTAGACGGTAATTTTAGCAATACCCCCCAAAATATTCCCAAAGCAAAAAATTACCGCCGTTTTTCCGGTGCGCAAGTTACCATCACCATCGACAAGATGCAAGTACATATTTCTGGAATTGAAGCTGAATATCCACCAGCGGCGCAGCGGCTGAGATCGGCAAGACTTCCTCTGTGCATCCAAGCGGTACGACAGCCCTGTCCGGGGCGCGCCATATGAGCAAACGACAGAACGCGTAAACAATTATGATTGACATTCTCAATCATTACTCGTATTTTGCAACCAATGCTATCGGTCGCCGGTCACGACATTGCATCGGACAAGCACGCTTCATGGTCGATGAGAAGGCTAGACTCGTTCCGAAGAAGCATGAATGCAGGAGAGGATGTTTGCCATGCCTACCGCAATGGAACAGCGCTCGTCACGTTCGATGACGAATTGATGAATAGATTCCAAACGTCATAAGTGCTCTTCGAAAATGCATGCCGGCGCCTTCCTCGCCGCTCCAGTGGACTAACCTTCCGTAATAATCCAGTGCCGAACTTTTCCATGCCCCTGTACGCAGGTGGTCAAGTAGTGTTTTTGGAATACGGATTCCTTGGGAATGGCCTATTTTTACAAGTGAGCCAATTGCAAAACCATTTGTCATTCCCGAAAGCGAAGCTTAATGTTCATAATGTCTCTATCGGGAATATGGTTTTTCAAGCAGTTAGAACCAGATTCCCGCTCAGAATCGTTGCGGGAATGACAAGAACGGGGAGTTTTGCAATTACCTCATGCGATTGTTATTGATACCGCCTACAATTGACCCGTCGTAAATGTCACATACATTTCTCCGCCAAACTAAACGATTTTCAAGCCCGCCAATTCCTGCGCCCAAGTATCTTCCATAAGCATCGTAAATGTCATTTGCTGTGTTTCTTCGCCAAAATCGAATGTTCCGGCATGAATCGCCACATCGGCATAATCGGTCAATAATGTAAATAAGTTCCGCTTATACTCCGTGTCGTCATTGCCTTTGAGATGTTCGCCTTTGGTTTCGAGAACGGAAAAGCGAAACTTTCCGTCTTCCGTGTCATGCAGGCAGACGAGCAAGTCGGGATAAATCCGTTGCCGTTGCCATCCCTGGAGGCTATAAGAACGTTGATTAACTGCAATTCTGTGCCACCAGTAGACACTTTGGCGTGAGTCCAGATACCAGGCAGTCTTCTTTTCCATGTCGTTAAAGTCACGGTGATAGACCTTCTCAAATAGGCTTTTTTCCAATGGCCCGCCGTCTTTCCGGTTGAGAATCCTGTCTTCGTCGGATATCTCAATTTCCATTGTTTTTGCCAGCGCCCAGTTTAATTCTCTGTTTTTCGACGCCGCCAAACGCAGTGAAAGGTCGCCTTTTCCCAGCTTTTGTCGGAATAGATCTTCCGCCGCCTGATTTACCTGTTGCTTCAAATCTATCTTGATTGTTTGCAGCAGATCGAGCCGGTTGGCATACAGCCTCTCTTCGCTCACGCCGCGCTTCCGCAGGATTTCCAGTGTCTCTCCCAGGATGCGCATGCCTTGCCAGGGGTTCGGTATTACGTCCAGTAATTGACGCACCAAAAAGGCCACGTCGAGCCCTTCAGCAGGGAGGACGTCCATCTCTTCGTCGCGGTAATCCAAAACGGTCTGACCTTTTTCCTTGTTTTCTTTGACGATGTCGATGCGGGCAATGGTACACTTGAGCTTTTCTTCCACTTCAACGGCCACGCTGTCGGCTTGAAGAAAACGGAAAGAATCCCAGTCAAGCTCTCCCAGAATATCGCGGTCATAGTCTAAAACCCGATACCCTTCACTGTCGTTTTCGAGGCGATGGAGGATGCGCGGCAGGAAAATAGTGGGTAAATTGACAAAAGCCCCCCGGCGTTGCAATGTCTCGCGGTGTGTGACACGACCGGTGCCGCCATCGCCGCCGGAGACTTTTACGCTGCCGGCGAGATCAGACATACCCTCGTCTTCCAACCCTTTGCGAACGCCTTGTACCGCCTCCGTCACATCCTGGTCAAAGGTGAAAACATAACATTCATCGAGAGACGCGTGATTGGTCAGTTGCGCATGAGGCTGGCGCAGCACGCGGCCAATCATTTGCGTAAGAGCCGTATGGGCGGTCATTTTGGAGAGAATCGCGAGGATATAGGCAAAGGGGCAGTCCCAGCCTTCCCGCAGGGCGTCTTTGGTGATGATATAACGCACCTGACAGGCTTCTCCGAGCAAGTCCTCGTCGCCCAGTTCGTCACTTTCTGATGTTTTGAGGCGGATTTCTTCTTCCTGCGCGCCCAGTTTGTCTATCAGATACTCGCGGGCGTCTTCAGCATGCACAAATCCGGAATCACGCTGGTCCTTCCCGGTGCGCTCCACTCGCACCAGCATAATTGGTCGAATATAGCGTCCGCTTTCATTTTGAAGAGATCCCGCGTCCTTATCCAGCTCCGTCAGCTTGGCATGGGCCAGGGTGAGGGTGTGTTTCCATCCGCCCTTGTCCTCATTGATCACGTTGATGGGGAGCTTGATCATCTCCTCCTCTTTCAGGTCCATACCGGGAACATTCACGAGCACATTGGACTGGTGTTTGCCGTTGGTGTTGGGCGTGGCCGACAGTTCCAGAATAAAATGGGGGTTAAAGCCATAAAGCGTACTGCGGGCCGTATCGGAATAGGCCTTATGCCCTTCATCGATGATTACCACCGGCCGCACCAGACGCAGCACATTGCCGAGACTCTGCTTGAGGGAAAGAGAGCCGGGCACTATTCCTTCCTGCCACCCCATTTCCGCCAGGTCGTTGATATCCAAGTTGGGGATTTCGTCCCATAACTTGCTGTTGGCGATACTGTCATCTTCGGGCGGAAAAAACGTGGTGAATCTGCCGCTATCGCGGAACATGCGCAGGGTTTCCTTGGATTGCCGGGCGGCCGAGGGCAGCATCAGCAGCATGACACAGAGCTGACCCGCCACGTCCCGCCGCGTGAAAGCATCACCTTTTTCCAGCAGTTTTACTCGGCCCCCGGAAGTCCTTTCCAAAATCTGGCGATAGGGATGTTCCCGGTTGGCCAATTGTTTCCAGGTCTGGCGGTAGATGGCATCCGACGGCACGACCCAAAGTATAAAGCCGGTCTGGCGTTTGAAGTAATCGGTCTGGATGCGTTCCAGCGCACAGTTTGCCAGTAAGGTCTTACCGCCGCCTGTGGGCACCTTCAGGCAGATATTGGGGATAGAGCGATTGAGACCGTCACGGCGGGCGAGATAGGGCGCCACCACGGAGTTTCCGTCCTTGTCGCGCAGATACGGCAGCAGCCGTTCTTTGTTGAGATAGTCCCATGCCTTTTGACAAGGGTCGCCGATATCGATATCCAGCCCCTGTTCGGCAATGACATAGCGCGCCTTTTCAACCTTTTCGTTCTGTTCGGCCAGCACCGCCAGATAGCGGTCGATTTTGCGCAGAACGCCCTGCTGATATTCCTTCAGTTCCATCAATCAGTCTCCGAGAATACGGTGGACGGCATAGGGCAACTGGCAGAACTCGATGCGCTGCTTCGTTAATTCCTTTTGACTCATAAATTTTGCTACGGCAAAGACGATGGCTCGCTTGCCGGTTTTGTTCCTCTGGGCAATCATTGCCACCCGGTCGGCATTCAGGGCCGCCTCGTTGGAACGCAACCAGGCGGTGTCGGGCTGATAGAACAGATGGATGCGAAACAGCTCGGTTTCACCGATAAAGCCGTCAACGGCAGGTTTTGCCACCGTCTCCAGCGACCGGCCCGTAGCGGTATAGAACACATAACGGGCCAACGCCTCGAATCCCGGCAGACCTTTGCCGGTGAGAAGGCTTTCAACGTTGATGGGCTCACCCAGTGTGCAGTAGGTAAAGCTGCCGCCGAGACCAGGCACCGTCTCTTCTATTTTACTCTCGCCGGTGACGGTGAGCACACCGTCTTTGATCTCTTTTTTGATCTTATCGTAATCTTTACCCTCCAGAAATTCGATGCCGTCAATACGCTTCATAATTTCGCGCTGTTTCTTTGCAAAGGCTGACCAGGTAATCTTCTCCTTATAAAGCTCGCTTCGCAGGGTGCCGGTAAAGGCATAGCCTTTAATCACCCGGCGCACCCGTTCAGCGGTAAGGGTATCGGCGTAATCCTCACATTCCACCAGGATAAAGCGACGTTTTCCGCCGTCTTTTTTGTTGGCTTCCAAGACAGCATGAGCGGTGGTGCCGGAACCGGCGAAGGAGTCGAGAATGATGGAGTCTTTCTGGGTTGCAAGGGTCAATAATCTTTCAATGAGTTCGACAGGTTTCGGAGTAATGAACAACTCTTCACCTGTCTCAGCGTTCATAATCTGAGATAGAGCTTGTTTTGAGTTTCTTGTACTGCCAACCTCTTCCCAGTGCCAGATTGTTTGGGCAACTACTCCATCTTTCACTTCGGAGAGGAAACGCTTAATACCGGGGCGATTATTCTCGTTTTCGCCCCACCAAATACGTCCATCGCCATCTAATTCATCAAATTTTTTCTTACTGATGCGCCAGTAGCTGCCCGCTGGTGGACCTTGTATCACCTTGCCACTTCGAGTTGTTATTGGATATGTTCCCTGGGTGTATTGGTTTCGTGCGGCAAGATCGCTCAAAAGCCAAGGGCCGCGAGGATCGTTATCTGGGTTTTTGTAACGGGCAAGCATTCCCTCGGTTCTGGGAAGAAGATTTAGCGGCCATGCCCCCGCATTTTTTGCATATATGATTATATAATCGTGATCTACGCTGAAATGCTCT
>CAZKHU010000078.1:0-14022 GCA_964552725.1 uncultured Syntrophus sp. | reverse complement strand
ATTCTCCGTAATATCATGTAGTTACGGAAACAGACACACTAAATGCTTGATTTGTAAAACATTATTTTAACATTAATGCATATTTTTTACCAAAACCTGACGAAAATGGTACACAAAAACTTAACCGACTGAGCCAATTGCAAAACTCCCAACGCTGTCATTCCCGCGACGCTTCTGGGCGGGAATCCAGTTTTTAACTATTTGAAATCATGGATGCCCGACAAAAGCATTCGGGCATGACACGGAGTTTTGCAATTACCTCGACTATGCAAAATCCTAACCGGACACCGCTGATTTGAAGTGTTACGCGCTCGCAATAAAGGTAGATCCAAGGAGGAAGTACGCTTTAGTCGGATGAACCTAAAATGCAATATTCCAGGACCATTACTCCTGATCAAACTGGAAGACTACCGGGAGACGGGCATTTGTCTTTTACGTAGGCCATTGCCTCGTCTATGGCCTTTGCAGTTTTTTCCAAGTCTTCCTCCGTGTGTCGGTAGGAAATATATCCATGATGGTGCGGGTGTAAAAAGATGCCTTTCCGGATAAGCTGGGTGTAAAAATCATCGCGTTTGGTGCGGTAGGTGTCGGTTTCATCCTTTTTGAAGGTGATATAAAACATTGGCGCCACCCCGGTCAACTCGGCGCCGACATCGTATTTGTCAATAATTTCCTGGATTTTTTTCATTAGACGGCCGCCCTTTTCCCATATATCGGCAAGGACGTTGTCCCTTTCCAAAATCTCGATTGTCTTGAGAGCGGCAACATAACCGTCGCTATTCGGGAAAAAAGTGGAAGATATAAAAAGTTTCTGGGAGGCAGCCATCATCACCTCTCTCTTGCCGGTAACCACGCTGATGGCATAGCCGTTGGCCATTCCCTTTCCCAGCACCGCCAAATCGGGGGTGACTCCATAAAACTCCTGCGCCCCTCCCATGGCCAGACGGAAACCGGTACGGACTTCATCAAAGACCAACACGGCTCCATACCTGTCGGCAAGCTCTCTTACCCCTTCCAGAAAACCGGGCTGAGGCTCGGCCATCTTCTGATGGTTGGGATGGCCGAAAGGGGTCATGATGATGGCGGCCGTCTGTTCCCCATATTCGGCCATCAATTCCTCGAGCTGAACGAGATTGTTGTAGCGAAATTCGTGGACATCCTCGAAACACTTTTCAGGAATGCCGCCTTTCATCTCCACGCACCAGTCATGCCAGCCGTGGTAGCCGCAGCGCATCACATGCAGCCGTTTGGTGTGGGCCCTTGCAATCCTTATGCTGGCCGTTGTTGCATCCGAACCGGTCTTCAAAAAGATGCTCATTTCCGAACAGGGGACGATTTCGCTCAGCTTTTTCGCAAGCTGATTCTGATACCGCTGGGTAAGCGTGAAACAGAAGCCCCTGTCGGTTATTTGACTGATGACCGCTTCGTCAACCTCCTTTTCTCTATAGCCAAGGATAATGGGGCCATAGCCGCAGAGGAAGTCAATATATTCATTCCCGTCCACGTCCGTTAGTCTGCTGCCCTCGCCGGATTCAAGAAAGATCGGATATTCGCCTGCAATAAAATCTGTGGGTTTCCTGGCGCCCAGGACGCCGCCGGGAACGAATTCTTCCGCTTCGCGAAAAAGCTCCAGACTTTTCGTTATATTCAGCTTATCACTGGTTTGCATGGATTTTTCCTTTCTGTCTGCCGGGTACAAGGCTAAATTGTCAGCAGTGAGGTGATTGTTTCTGTCTGATGTATCTGGGCGCCTCTTTGCAGCAGGGCCTTCAGGAATTTTTCCGGATCGATGCAGCCTTCCGGAGCGACCACCCCCTGCACATTAACATCGCCGTTGTCAAGCATGAGAGCGGCAATCGAAGCGGGGAGCCCCGTTCCCGGAGCCATTCGCCCAACCATGTCGGCAGTGTAGGTCACCTGCTTTCCGTCTCTGACTCCCCTGACGATTACCTTCAATCCTGAAGATTGGGGGCCCCTGTCTCTATTGGCGGGAATTGTCTCCCAAAGCTTCAAGGTAAGATCATAGGGTGTTATCTTTACACCCTTGACATCTAACGTCTCTCTGCCGAGAAAACCGGTTTCTTTTTGCTCTTTGATGAGCTGGTCCACCCAGCCGGGGATGAGGGCGCCCTTGATCACCACCCGCTGCACCCCTTTTATATAGCGGGGAATTGTAAGCGGCTGAGGATGGCCCACATAGCAAACCTGACAGGCGCCGAGGGGTTCGAGGAAGTTCGCCGTCTCCAGTCCCGAGCCGCCTTCCACATGTTCCAGCCGGCCATCGATATACTGGGGGATTTTACCTGTCGTCATATGGAGGCTGTGATCCCAGGCCGCGCCGGCGAGCTCTGCGATGCTTACGACCCAGAACAGGGAAATGTCGTCGACTCGTTCGAGTTTGTCGGCGAACCATTTCACGATGATGTTGTTTGTCCCTGGGTCCGATCCCATGCCTGTCAAGACGGTTATTCCAGCCGCCCGGGCGGCGACATCGATATCGGAAGCAAAAAGAAGCTCGGCCGCCTCATAGTCATCACAAATATCGATGTAATTGACCTTTGCCTCCACGGCGGCCCGGGCTACCGGCACGGCCGTCTTGTAGAAGGGGCCTGCGCAGTTGATGACAACGTCGGCCGTCCTGATTGCACCGACCATGTCACGGTGATCGTTGACATCGAGTTTGATCAACGATACCTTGTCGCTTGCCCGCAATTTGTCCTGCAATCTTTCCGGATCCGGATTGGTGCCGGCGAGGATGACTTTCTGAATCTTATCCTGTTTGATCAGATCACGGGAAACTCCCTGACCCATGCCGCCCAGCCCGCCTATTACCAGTACCCGCATCTGCTCAACCCCTCCTCACTGTTTACTCATATCGAAATCGCCTTCAATAAGCTCGGCAAGCACTCCGCCGAGCCGCGCCGGATGATGGATGAATGCGTACTGCGAGCCGAAAATCTCCCTGGGTTTATCATCGATCAGTTGGACATTTTTTTCCCGGAGCTCCTGCATCGCCCGGGTCAGATCGTCGACCCTGTAGGATATCAGGAAGAAGCCTTCTCCCTTGCGTTCAATGTATTTGGCTACTTCGCTGTCCGGCGCTGTTGCCTCCATCAGTTCCACCGCCACCTCGCCAATGAAGTACCTCGCGACTTTTATCTTTTCGGAAGGGGCGAGGTATTCCAGCGCCGGTTCCAGCCCCAGATCATCCCTGTAGATTTTTTTTGTCGCCTCCAGGTCTTTGACGGCAAAGCAAATGTGATCGATTTTCTCTATTTTCATTCTGTCACCGGGTTATTTTTTGTTTGCAGTTTTTCCTCAATGGCTTTTACGATCTTGTCAGGCGTGAGGGGATAATCATGAAAATAGACGCCTACCGCATTACTGATGGCGCCGCAGTAGGCCTGGGCTGCGCTCATGGCGACAGACATGCCCGCCTCCTTGGCCCCGTAAGGACCCTGGGGATCGATGGTCTCCACGATAATGTTGTTGATCGGCGGCATATCGATCGACAGAGGCACCAGGTAACCGAGCTGGCTGGGGTTGAGTACCCGCCCCTCGTGCCATTGCAGGAATTCGGTCAACATTCCTCCCTGGCCCCCCATTGCGACTCCGCCTTCAAATTGGCTCTCGATGATCAGCGGGTTCAGGGCATAGCCCACATCCTGCGCGGCGGTTGCCTCGATTACCTCAACAATCCCCGTTTCCGGATCGACCTTCACCTCAACAATCACGGCGCCGAAAGAAAAGGCTTCGGAAAGCTGTCCGGAGGGGTTTTTTACCCATTCGCGCCGGGAATCAACGGCCGGCCAGTAGGAACCTTCACCGCTGATTGATTCATTGCGGCTCAAAGCTATCCTGACCGCCTTGGCGAGACTCATCGAGATTTTTGGATTTTCCGTCACGAAGATCTTTTTGTCTCGGGCAGTGAGTTCGTTTTCGCCTGTGCCGAACTCGCCCGCCGCAATCTTGAATAGTTTCTTTTTCACATCTATGGCTGCAAGCCGCACCGCATTGCCGCCAATGAAGGTCTCGCACATGGAGTAGGAGCCGGGGTCGCTGGGGGTCGCTTCCGTATCGGCGCTGATGAGTTGAACATCATCGGGAGTCAGTCCGAGCTCTTCGGCGGCAATCTGAACCACCATGCTTTCGTTGCCCTGACCGTTATCGACAATCCCCGTGATGACGGTGATTCCGCCATCTTCGTTCAACTTGATCAAGGCCTGGGACCCCCCCCTGATTCCCATTGGGAAGCCCGTCTGCACGGAATTGCAGCCGATGCCGATGCCGTGCCAGGGGGGAAGCTTGCCGAACTTGTTTTTCCATCCCGCCTTCTCAGCCGCTTTGACGATGCACTCAGTCATGCCGCAACTGGCCACGTAAGATTTGGTGGGGGTATAGTCACCTGCCTGGCGGGCATTCCGGAGACGCATCGTGATCGGGTCAATGCCCAGTTCTTCAGCCAGTTGATCGAGCTGTATATCCACCCCGCAGGCAAAGGCCCGGCCGTGGACGCGGTACATTCCCCGGATCGGTTTGTTGGTAAGGACCCGATAGCCGTGGTAACGGACATTTTCCATCCGGTATGCCTGTTCCATGCAGAGGAAGGGTACGGAGGTGGCGATGGGGCCGGTGGAGCTGTAAGCGCCTCCATCCATCCGGCAGATTATCTCTCGTGCCAGCACCCGTCCTTCCCTGTCCACGCCGGTCTTGATTTTTGTTGTCATGGAATGGGCCTGCCGGGTGGCTATGGTATTTTCCTCCCGGGTATAGACTATTTTCACGGGCCGGTGGGCTTTCCTCGCCAGAAAGGCGCAGATAACATCGGCGGGTGAAATTTCCGAG
This sequence comes from uncultured Syntrophus sp., assembly GCA_964552725.1. GTDB lineage: Bacteria > Desulfobacterota > Syntrophia > Syntrophales > UBA5619 > DYTH01. The sequence continues at coordinate 9,177 of CAZKHU010000078.1, read as the reverse complement.
CGGCCTCCGAAGGCGCCGCCGATGGATATTTTTCTCACTCTCACTTTGTTCAGGGGAATTTTCAGCACGTTTGCCAGCGGCTTGGCCTTCATGTGCGGGCCGGCGTTGGGCATCCAGATTTCGAGATTGCCCGCCTGGTCGAACTGGGCTGCAACGGCATAGGGTTCGCCCTGAAAATAGGCGTCCTCCGGGGCGTGGAAGGTATCTTCTCGTACCAGATACGATTCGCCAAAACCCTTTTCAACATCTCCCACATCAATCATTACCTCCACATTGATGTTGTTCGGATAGTCATCGTGGAGTTGCGGCGCCCCGGAGGCAAGGGCCTCGTCGATGTTGAAGACGGCCGGGAGCGCTTCGTATTGCACGTCGATAAGCGCCAGGGCCTGCAGGGCCGTATCCTCGTCAATGGCGGCGACCGCCGCGACTTCCTCGCCCACATAGCGGACCTTTTCGGTGGGGAGAAACTGCTGATCCTGGGTATATCTGAACACTCCCCATTTGTCTCCGCTCATATCCCGGGCGGTTATAACAGCCTTGACTCCGGGGAAGCTCTCGGCTTTTGAGGTGTCAATCGCCAGGATGCGGGCATGAGGATGGGATGAACGAAGCACCTTGCCGACGAGCATTCTGGGCAGGGACAGATCAGCCGAAAAGACGGCTTCGCCGGTAGCCTTGGCGGCCGTATCGATCCGCTTCATGTTTTTCCCGATCAGGGTGTATTTTTCCATGGCGTCTACCTCTCTTCCCCGGCAAGCGCCTGAATCGCCTTTACGATCCTGGCGTAGCCCGTGCATCGGCATATGTTTCCCGCTATGGCGCGGCGTATCTCCCGTTCAGTGGGGGCAGGGTTGGCGTTCAGGAGCGCATAGGCCGTGAGGATCATTCCGGGACTGCAAAATCCGCACTGAATCGCATGGTGCTCTACGAAAGCCGTCTGGATAGGGTGCAGTTTGCCTCCCTGTGCAAGTCCTTCTATGGTGGTAATTTTTTTGCCTTCCATGGCCAGGGCAAGCGTCAGGCAGGAGCGCGCCGGCTGACCGTCCACAAGCACGGTGCAGGCGCCGCAGGCTCCTCCGCCACAACTCTCCTTTGTCCCCATGAGATGAAGGTCTTCGCGCAGAACCTCCAAAAGGGTCCGGTTCGGCAGGGTCATCAACGCATGGGTTTCATCATTCACCGTCAGGGTGAGGGAATATCGCTTTGTCTCGTTCATTTTACATCCACCCCTTGATATCGGTTCGGGCGCCCTGGAGCGCCCTTTGCGCAAATACGCGCACCATTTTCTTCCGGTAATCCCCGGGCAGAGCGAGATTGTCCACCCCTTCCGACAGCTTGTAGGCTCTCTCGGCGGCGGCGGTAAAATCCGCATTTTCCGGCAATTTTCCCGAAATCTCTGCAGAGACCCCGGCGACAACCATGGGCCCGGGCCCGGAGGCGCCGATGACAAGTGTTCCGGTCTCTATCTTCCCGCTGGAATCGAGCGCCAGCAACGCCGCCGCAGAAGCCAGCGGGTAGTCAATGCTGCCCCTTGTCCTGAGTTTTCGGTAAGCGGAACCATAGGCGCCGTTCTTTTTCGGGACAATGATCTTCGTAAGCAGCTCATTGTTTTCTATGGATAACGGGTGCGCGCCTGCCCCGGTAAAGAGATCGACGAGGGGAATGGTGCGTCGGGCGCCGCTCTTCTCGATGACGCATCGGGCATCGAAGGCAATGAGCGCCGGCGCCATATCTCCCTGATAAACGCTGAAGCAGCGGTTGCTTCCTTTCACGGCAAGACAGCTTGTTCCGCCTCTTTTATGGCAGATATCAAGCCCGCTCAACACAATCGCCGACTGATTGTAGAAGAGGCACCGCGTGTTCTGCAGGATGTTTCCCCCCAAGGTTCCCATATTGGCGAGCGGAGGAGCGGCCACCTGAAGGGCGGCTTCCGCTATCGCCCGGAATTTTTTATGGAGCAGGGGGGATTCCTGTATTTCCCTCAGTAAAACATTGGCGCCGATAACGATAGACTGTTCCTCTTCGGCAATGCCTTCCAGTTCCCGTAACTTTCCGATGTTCATCAGATAGCGGGGATTGATCAGTCGCAACTTCAGGCAGTTTAAAACCTCTGTGCCGCCGGCGAGTATTTGCACGGCCCCGCGATATGCATCAAGCATCGATAAGGCTTCGGCAATGTTCGCCGGTTCAAGGTACTCGAATCGGGGAAGTCTCATGTTTCACTCCTTCCGGCATCAGCCTGTGCTTTTTCCTTGAGCGCCCGGAGCACCTTCTCCGGGGTAATCGGCAGATCCCTGATCCGGACGCCTACCGCATCATATATGGCGTTGGCTATTGCCGGCGCCGTGGGAACCAGCCCCGGTTCCCCGATGCCCTTCGCCCCGAAAGGTCCGGCCTGTTCATCCGTCTCCACGATTACGGCCTCGACGGGCGGCACATCTTTTGCCGTGGGCATCTTGTAGTCCAGGAAGTTGCCGTTCTTCAGATGGCCCTTTTCGTAAATCAGCTTCTCCCCCAGGGCGTAGCCTATCCCCATCAGCCCGCCTCCGTAGATCTGGCCTTCCAGCAGAAGGGGGTTGATGGCCCTGCCGACATCGTGGGCGGCGATATAGTTGAGTATCCTTATCTGGCCGGTTTCCCGGTCGACCTCCACCTCTGCCCCGTGGACCCCGTAGGCGTAGGCAACGGACAGGTTGCCCTTGAATTCCTTGTCGAGATTTTCATTGGGCGGATCGTAAAAGTAATCTGCGGTGAACATGCTGCCACCGGGGGTGTAATGGGCTTTCCTCAGCACCTTGGAGAGCGCCATGCTTTTTTCCTTATCCTGCATGGAGAAAACAACGCCGTTTTTTATATCCAGCGCCGCCTGATCTTCGCCCATGTTGAGCGCCGCCGCCTCCAGCACCTGCTTTCTGATCTTCAGAGCCGCGCCCAGCGCCGAGTTTCCGGCCACAAAGGTAGATCTGCTCGCATGGGCTCCCACGTCCCAGGGACAAACATCCGTATCGTTATTGATGATGTTGATTTCATCAATGTTCACGCCGAGCGTTTCCGCGACGATTTGCGCGATCACTGTCTCCGATCCCTGACCCATTTCCGTCGCTCCGGTCATGACATCGACCCGGCCCCGGTCGTCCATTTTGATGATCGTGCCGCAACCGTCGGACTTGTACACCCGGGCGCCGCCCCCCACATGGATAAGCGACGCCATTCCGACGCCCCGGCCGTTGCCTTTTCCCTGCTTCCCTTTCCAGCCGAGCCTCTTTTCGACCTCAGCCATGCACTCCTTCATCCCGCAGGAGGTGACCCGGAATTTCTGCGGCGTCAGTTCCCCCGGTTCGTTGGCATTGCGCAGCCGCAGTTCGTAAGGGTCAAGGCCCGCTTTTTCGGCCAACTGGTCGAGCGATGATTCAATCGCAAAGGTTGCCTGGGGATTTCCGTAGCCTCGCATGGCCTGGCTGTAAGTGTTGTTCGTATAGACGCATTGAGCGACATACTTGACGTTCGGCACCTTGTATAGCGAGGAGATGGGCATCATCATGACGGAGGGCGTTGTCGCCCCCCAGGAGGTGTAGGCGCCGTTATCGAGAACCATCTCCATTTCCCGGAAGGTAAGATGGCCTTCCTTGTCGCATCCCTGGGAAATTCTGGTGATCGAACACTGCCGGGGAGAGGTGGCGAAAAATTCCTCCTCCCTGGAAAAAATGAACTTGACAGGCTTTCTCGTCTTCATGGCGAGCAGGATCGCGATATATTCATAGGCGTAGGTATCGAGCTTGCTCCCGAACCCGCCGCCGATGGCGCATTGAATGATCCGTACCCGGCTGTTTTTTAACCCGAAGGCGGAAAGCGCATCGAGGTAATCGTTCTGGGCGAGGGATGGAATCTGGGTGTTGCTGTACATGGTGAGGTTGCCGTTCGCATCGAAGGCGGCGATGCAGCCGCTGGTGCCGAGGCAGCAGTGGGTAACCCACGGGGTGGTGAAGGTATCGGAAACGACATAAGCGGAGTCCTTTTTGGCTGTTTCCACATCGCCGCAGACGAGTTTCCAGGGGATCTTCAGGATATTGGATTTCATCTCCTCGTGGACAAGCGGCGCCCCCTCCTGCATTGCTTCCAAAGGGTCGAAAATTCCCGGCAACTCCTCATACTCGACTTCAATCAGCTCCAGAGCCGCCGCGGCGATCTCGGGAGTTGCCGCGGCGACGGCGGCGATCTCATCCCTCGTGGAGCGTACCCGGCCCGCCTTGAGCGGTGGGTTGTCCTTCATGAAGCCAAACCGGAAATTATTGGGCACGTCGGCGGCGGTGATGACGGCCGTTACTCCGGGAAGACGCTTTGCCCCTGCCGTGTCCAATTTCAGTATTTTTGCATGGGCGTATCGGGAATAAAGAATTCCGCCGTAAAGCATGCCCGGAATTTTCAAATCCTGAATGTACGACGCGCCGCCGGTGACTTTAAGGGGGGCGTCCTTTTTGGCGATTTTTTTTCCTACCGTGGTCAAATCGCTCATGTCCGCCCCCTTCCGGCAACTGTTTTTATCGCATCGACAATCTGGACATAACCGGTGCAGCGACAGAGATTCCCGGCGATGCCCTCCTTGATGTCTTCTTCGGTCGGTTTTTCGTTTTCATCGATAAGCGCCTTGGCCGACATGATCATGCCTGAGGTGCAGAATCCGCACTGAACGGCGCCTTTATTGACAAAGGCCTGCTGGAGAGGATGCAGTTCGCCATCCGGTTTCCGAAGTCCTTCTATGGTCGTTACGGCCCGGCCTTCGATCTCGAGAATCGGGTAGAGGCACGAGTTGACGGCTTGACCGTCTACAATGACCGTACAGGCGCCGCATTCTCCGTAACCGCAACCTTCCTTGGCGCCTGTAAGCTCAAATACTTCTCTCAGCAGATAAAGCAGCGTCCATGCGGGATCGACTTCCACGCTGCATGCCTCGCCATTGATCTTGAACGTGATTTCCTTTTTCATCTCTATCACCTCACCATAACCTGTCGGGGCGTATCAGGTCGTCAGGCCTGAGCACGCGATCCACGGCCTTGAGAATGGCTCTCTTCGTGAGCACCTTGACCATTTCCCGACGATACCACGCTTCCCCCCGGATGCTGTCCCGCGGTTGAGCCTCAGTGGCTGCAATTTCAGCTATTTCCTCGAAAAGTTTCTCCGAGATGACTTTTCCCCGGAGCGCCGCCTCCGCCTTCCGGGCGCGAACCGGCCGCGGCGCCACGACCCCCATGGCAATCCGCACTTCCTCGATCCGCAAATCCTCGTCCTCCAATTTACTGAGTATATTAGAGATATTGTCGATGGTGCAGAAGGCGTCCTTGCACCCGATCTCATTGCCGCCGATTTTAATGGTCACGCGCGCCGCAATCCCGACCATGGGGAGATCCATGGCCTGTCTTCTCGTATGCTTGATATATGCCGAACCGGTATTCATTTCGAACAGGGGCAGATGAAAGCCCGTTACCAGTTCGCCCGCTCCGAGATCCACCCGTCCCGCTCCCAGGAAAAAATCATCGAGAGGCAGTTGTCGTTCTCCCTGGGACCCGGTTGTCTTTACGATGGCATCCAGGACCAGAAGCGGGCAGGCAGTGTCGGCGGAAGGCGCTGCATTGCAGATATTGCCGCTGAGCGTGGCCACGTTGCGTATCTGCCGGGAGCCGACTCTGGCCGCTGCATCGGTAAGCGCCGGGTAGCGTTTTTGAATGAAATCGTTTGCCACGATTTCGTTCAGGGTGACCCCGCCTCCGATCTGCAAACCGTTCTCAAAACCAATATCTGAGAAGCCGTCGATGTTTCGAAGCGAGATCAGATGCGCAGGCGCGATCTTTTTCTGCCGGAGGAGCACCATGACATCGGTGCCGCCGGCTATGAATCGGGCATTGTCCAAGCTCTCCATCAGATGAACCGCCTCTTTGATGCTGTGCGGCTTGTGATATTCAAACCCCGTCACGGTACCCCCCCTTGTCAGTCCCTGTTATCAAAGACCCTTTTTGTTTTTTTCTCCGATCTCGGCAGGGTTGCATAATCCACAACCTCAATATCGCAGCTCACCATAATCTGTTGCTTGATGGCATGTTCCATGGCCCTCTTGATCGGAACGTCATCGTATTCCTGCGGGACGCACGCGGCCCGTTCCACCTTGATCAGCATAGTGTCTTTTCCGTCTTCGAGCCGGTTCAGCAGTACCTGGTATTCACTTCCAACGCCATCGACATGGGAGAGAATTTGATCTATGTGGCTCGGATAGATGTTGACGGCCCGGAAAATGAACATGTCGTCGGATCTCCCGAGTATCCTGTCGTGCATTGGCATGATGCTTCCGCAGGGGCAGGGGCCGGGGATCAGTCTCGTCAAGTCCCGCGTCCGGTAGCGGATCAACGGGGTTCCCTCTTTCCGGAGCGTCGTCACCACCATCTCTCCGACCTCTCCCGGCGGCGTCGGTTGCAGGGTTTCAGGGTCAAGTATCTCCAGGATGTAGTAATCTGCCCAGTAGTGGATGCCCCGATGATGCCGGCAGTCAAGACCTGTCCCGGGGCCATAGAGTTCAGTCAGGCCGGGGATATCGAAAAGCTGGTCGGGAGCAACTCCGGAAAGCTCGGAAATCCGTGTCCGCATGGAGTCGCTGGAGCGTTCGGAGCCAAAGATCATCTTCCTGAGAGCTATCTTGCCGCGCAGGCCGCGCCTGTCGATCTCCTCGGACATCAGAAGACCCATCGAAGCCGTGCAGCACATGACCGTTGTCTGGAAATCTTCGAGAAACTGGCACTGCATATCGAGGTTCCCCGGTCCGGCGGGGATGGCCATGGCGCCGAATCGCTCGCAGCCATTCTGGAAGCCCCAGCCCGCCGTCCAGACTCCGTAGCCTACGGCGATCTGGATTCTGTCTTCGGTCGTGCAGTCCGCATAGGAATAGCAGCGGGAAAACATTTCCGCCCAGTCGTCGATGTCCCCGGCCGTGTAGCAGAGGATTTTTCTTTTGCCGGTAGTGCCGCTGGAGGCGTGTATCCGGACGACATCCTTGAATGGCACGCTCAGGAGCGGGAATGGATACCCTTCCTGAAGGTCGCTGCTGGATACAAAAGGGAGCTTTTGTATGTCCTCCAGCGTTTTGATATCGGCCGGTTTTACACCGGCAGCGTCAAGTTTGGCTTTATAATGCGGTGAGCCATTGTAGGCATGCGCGACCGTCCGTTTCAGACCTGCCAGTTGCAAGTCATGCAATTCCTGAGCGGTCTTCACGACCGGTTGCTGTAAAGTTCTTTCCATCAGATCTCCTTTGCCGAGAGATTTTCCGCATGATGGCGGCAGGCATATGGGTTATGTCCGGCAATCTATCTTCTCATCCCATTGGTGTCAATAGTTTTTTGCTGGCAGCGGAATACCCCGGACATATTGACATCTAACCCATTCGCGGCAGCGAGGGATAAGCAGCCGGAGGCCTGCAAAAGGGTCAGGCAACTTTCTTCCATGCGCCTGAACAATCCAGACACCATGAAGCTGAAAGCGACCGCGCGCTTGCAGGCGGACAGAGGAGGACAAAAAGGCGCGCAAGGATTAAAAAGTAATTCTGCTTTCATGGAGCGATGATATCTTCCCTTTCGATGACCTTTACGACAGGAGTGTGCCGCAACCGGCAGAGAATGATTCTGCGGATCCGGGGGGAGGCAGTGGAAAGCAAATATCCGGCTAACTTTTGTGCATTTGCCAGGCCTCCGGGAACATCGATCTTGTTGATTATGGGGACGACGCGAGCTCCGGCAGGGGCGCTTTCCATCAATTTTTTCATCAGGCGGGCCATCACATCCTGGGTAATCATGCTTCCGATCGGTAAATTCAGAAGGCGGGAGGCAATGGCCGAGCGAAAGACCCATTCTTCATTAAGCGGATGGCACATCCCGTCGATTCCGATGATCGGCAGGAGCAAGGTCGTATTTTTCGGGATCACAGGTTCTCCCTCGCGGAGGGCTTTCAACGGACGACCAGCGGCCCCGTCAGCTTCATTGACAATTATCGAAACCCCGTCCATGCGGAAAATCTCTTCAATCCAATCGGGGGGAACGCCGGCGAGTTTGCTGTCGGGCAGTTTTCCTCCGGCGATGAGGAGACAGATGCGCCGCCGGCTGTTTTCCGCCACCCATTTTTTTACTCCTCCGAGGTCATTGGAAAGGAACTGAATAAAGAAAGGGGAGGGCTCCGGTTCAAGAATCTTCGTGGTTGTGGTCAGGATGATGCCGTTCCGGCGCGACGAGAGTTCTCTGCCCAGGGCGTACATCAGGGTGGTTTTCCCGCCCCCTCCTGCAAGGCTGATCACTTCCCGTTCTCCGATGCAGAGCGCCCGTTCGAGTGTCACGATTTAACCAGCTTCGTCAATTTCATGTATTCCCGATATTCGTCCGGCGTATCCATATCCATCGCAATCACATTCTGTTCTGTTTCAATCTCCAAGATATCGAGAGGGTGATTCATCAGTATCTGGCGGGCGCCCACGTCCCCCTGAAGTTGCAGGGCTTCCGGCAGGTGCTGAATGCCTATCAGGACGGGATGCCCCTGCCGGCCATGGCAAACGGGTCGGCAGATGCCCCGTTTGGGATCGGCCTGCTGGAAACCCCGGATCACCCGGTTAATAATATCACTCCCTATCCCGGGCTGGTCAGCAAGGATCACCAGAAATGCCTCGCTTGCCGGATCCATTGCCAGCAATCCCTGGCGCAGCGAAGAAGCCATCCCCTGCTTGTAGTCTCGGTTAATCACTATCTTGATTGGAATTTCAATCAAACTCCTTTTGATTTTCTCCGCCTCATGCCCCAGCACCAGAATGATTTCGTTCGCATTGGAGCGGAACACATTTTTCAGGACGCGCCGCAGCAGGGTTTCCCCCTGCCAGGGCAGCATCTGTTTGGGCTGGCCCATTCGTTTCGATTCGCCTGCTGCAAGCACGATTGCTGAGATCATTGCGATACCGTCTGAGGTAATTGCAAAACTCCCCATTCTTGTCATTCCCGCAACGATTCTGAGCGGGAATCTGGTTCTAACTGCTTGAAAAACCATATTCCCGATAGAGACATTCGGGAATGACAAATGGTTTTGCAATTGCCTCGTCTGTTAAAAAGAGGGCGTATCGGATAATTTATAGTTGCCGGACCTGTCGCCGGCGCCCTG
>CAZKHU010000077.1:0-14241 GCA_964552725.1 uncultured Syntrophus sp. | reverse complement strand
CTCCAGTTTGTTATTTCTCCCTTCCAGGGGGCTACGTTTTTGCTCAATTTCTTCGATATCATGAAGCGCGAGATCAAGAGCGGCAGGATAATCAGCTCGAATACCGCAGCAAGGAGCCTGATCGGGTCAAAAGCAGCGGGGCTGAGCAGGGCAAAAGCAATAAGCGGCATGACAACCAGCCCTCCCATGTAAGCGCCGACAGTCCCTATCAATGATAAATCTTTATTGCCATCGAGAAAAACTGAAAAAGGGATGACGGCGATGGCCGGGGGAACCGCTGCCAGCAGGACAATGCCTCTCCAGAGTTTTTCGTCCTTCAGCAGGATGGCGCCGAGCGCGATGATGACGCCGCTCAGAAGAACGTAGTTCATGACTATTCCGATAAGGGCGGGCAAAAGGAGCTGGCGGGACCGGCTGAAAAGGTCGTTGCCGATTTCCATTGTCGAGATGATCATGGTCAGGGCGAGCGCAGGCAGCACCAAATGGCTCGTCAAGGGCGCCGCCTGAGGAATGAAGAGCCCCAAAGTTAGGGCCACGGGGAAAAGAACGTTTCGGTTGCGCAATAACCTGTTCAGGACAAGCATCGGGGCGCCTCTATCGTGCCGGCATTCAGAGTGATTTGGCCATTCTTGCAAACGCGGTTTACTACAAACAGATATTGCAGCTAAAGTCAATAAATCCTTGACACGGCAGAGTGCGTCTGAAGCGGATTCTTGTTTTTCATCAAACAGGCGCTGCCTGCTTTTGTTTGAATATTCCTTTTAAAATCTTGACTATTGTCAATAATATTCCTCCGGTGAGAATGATCGAGGCCCCCGAGGGAAACTCTATGTAGTAGGAAATAAAAAGGCCGAGCAGGCAAATCGCGATTCCGGAGACAATGGAAAGGGCGATTATTTTGCGGAAATTCATGGACAACTCGGAGGCGATTGCGACGGGGATTGTCAGGAGGGCAATGACGAGAAGAATCCCCACGACCTGAATCAGGATTACGATCGTAAGGGCGGTTAAAACGGTAAGCCCTGTTTTCAGCCGGTAAACAGGCAGATGTCTGGCCCGGGCAAATTCCTCATCGAGGGCGATGGCGACAAAACCCTTGTAGAAGATAGCGATGGCTGTAACGACGATCAAAACTATGGCGAGCATGATCAATACGTCCGTCCGGGGAACCGTCAGGATGTTTCCAAAAAGAAAGCTCAGCAGATCGGGGGCGTAACCGGGGGTCATATGGACAAAAACGATGCCTATGGCGACGCCGACTGCCCACAATATGCCGATGAACAGGTCGTTCTGGTTGAGTTTTTTTTCTTCGAGCGACCCCAGTAAGAGCGCGGCTCCGAGTACGAAGGCGGTTGCCCCGTAAATAGGCCGGATTGTGAACATTAAGCCTTGCTTTCCCAGCCAGTAAGCGATCCCGAGTCCGCCGAAGGCGGTATGACTGAGCCCGCCGCTGATGAAAACCATCCGCCGGGCAACGATGAAAGGGCCGATCAGGCCGCAGACAATGCTGGCCAGGATGGCTGCAAAGAGGGCATTTTGCATGAACTCGTAGGACAAGATGCCGTTCAATTTCTGGCCGCCTCCTGGTGGGAATGCAGTAGCGTATGGGGGATTCCATGTCCCAGAAGCTCCACCGGACAGCCGTAAACCTTCTCCAGGGTCGTTGCGTTCAGCTCCCCGCGTTCATGGAAGTAGAGATTTCTGTTCAGGCAGGCCAGATGTCCATAGATGCCTGCATATGGGGTCGGGTCGTGGGTAACGACGACGATGCTCATTTTCTGCCGTAATTCTTCCAGGATGTCGATCAGATCGGTTTGCGAGGCTATGTCCAGCGCGGTTGTCGGTTCGTCGAGGAGCAGGGCGACAGGATCGGCGACGAGGGCGCGCGCGATCAGGACGCGCTGCAGTTGGCCGCCGGAAAGGTCGGTAATGTTCTCGTCCAGTCTATCTCCGAGGGAAAGTTTTTGCAGAATATCCCTGCTCTTTTCGATGCTTTCCCGGGAGTTTTGCCTCAGATAGTTTTCTCCGTGGATACAGCCGGTGCGAACCATATCCAGGACAGAGATCGGAAAGTTCCGGTTGAATGCCGCCGACTGGGGGACGTAGCCGAGGCGATTCTTGCTGTCGCCGCTGCAACTTATCATCCCCGACCAGGGGGTGATAATTCCGAGGATCAATTTGAGCAGGGTTGACTTTCCTCCCCCGTTCGGGCCGATGATCAGGATGAAATCACGTTCCATAATATTCATCGATACGTCTTCCAGAACAGGCATCTTCCCGTAGCCGTAGGTGACCTTCTCAACTTGAATGATGATTTTCCCCATTTCTGATATTCCCTCTATTTTTTTAGAACGTCCTTCAGCGAGGCGGTGAATTTTTTCAATCCCTGCGGCCAGTCGCGTGCGAGAGGATCCACTTCGACAGTTTTTCCTCCCAGCCCGGCGGCAACGGTTCGGGCGTTTCTGGCGTCAAAACCTTTCTGAACCAGCACGTCGCGGATCCCTTTTTTTCGCGCAAGATCGATCATTTTTCGGATGTGGGCAGCGTTGCCCGGTTTTCCTTCTTCTTCAATCGGAATCTGGATAATATTGTATTCGTCGGCAAAGTAGCCCCAGGCAGGGTGATAGGTCATGAAGCTGTAGCCGGCTTTTTCTTTCAAGGATTTCCTGATCTCCTGATCCAGGCGATCGATCTCCGCGAGAAACTCCTGCAAATTTCTTTCATATTCATCCTTGTGGAGAGGGTCGTTAACTACAAGGGCCTTTGCTATGTTTGCGGCGGTGATTCTCGCCAGTGCGGGCGAGGCCCAGACGTGGTGGTCTTCCCCGCGGAATTTCATGCCCTGGGAGGCGTCAATGACGGTCATGCGGGGACTGCTGTCCAGAAATGTCGAAATGTACTTGTTTTCAAAGGGAAAATTGGGAGCCCCAACCTTGACGTACATTCGGGAATTGGAAAGGTTGATAAGTTGCCGGGGCGTTGGTTCATATGTGTCCGGATTTGCGCCGCCGGGGATCATGATGTGCGCCAGGACGCGATTTCCACCAATCCGTTCCACGAAATAGGCGTGGGGCGGGACGCTGACGGTGATGTCGATTTTTCCTGGAGCGGCAAAAGCGGACAATATTCCGAACCCCAGTAAAAATGCCTGAGCAATGCCGATAAATAATTTTCTCATCAAAATTACCTTTTTTTCATTTCTGCTGCAAAACTGTCTGATCGGGAACGGACGCAAGCGTGTTGCTATTTTCTGCCTGTTGGCAGGGGGCGCATATTCCGATCAACTGAACGTCGATCTTCTCGACAGAAAAATCGGTGGGCTGCGCCAGCCATTCCCACGCCTGAGAAAGAGTCAAAGGCGGCAGGCAGACGATGTGGCCGCAGCTCCGACAGCGGAAATGGGGATGCACCGGATTATGTCGGCAAGCCATTTCATAAAAGCTGATTCCGTGCCCGGTTTCTATTTCCCTGATTATCCCGCTGTCCCGAAAAGATGAAAGGATGCGATAAACTGTAACCCGGTTGATGCTGACTGCCCCGGTTGTTTCCCTGAGGATTTCATTTGCGTTGAGAGGATGTTCAGCGCCGATCAACGATTCCAGAACGGCCATTCGCTGCGTTGTCTTCGCAAGTCCTGATTTTTTAAGCGTTTCTGATGCGTCGCACTGTTCCGCTTCCATCTTGCTTTCCCTGCCTGATAAATTATTTTGTATCTTATATTATGAATGCAACAAATTTGCAAACAATATAATTTTGGTTGTTGACAATATCAGGAACGGGGATTATATCCTGAGTCCAATAAGCGGGTTGTTTACAGTGCCGCGGAGCCAAGAAGGCAAAACAGGATGGCCGAAATATACAGGGCAGGAATAGACGCCGGTTCCACCACGGTAAAACTGGTTGTTTGCGATCCCAAAGGGGGCATTGTATTTTCCCGCTACTGCCGCCACCATTCTCTGACGCTGGGGACAATAGCGGAAATGCTTGCCGAAGCCCGGCAGGCACTCGGAAACCGCATACTCGATGTCATGTTCACCGGTTCCGCCGGCATGGGAGTTGCGGAGTCTTTCCATTTTCCGTTTATTCAGGAAGTTGTCGCCTCGGCAAAAGTCATTCAGCTTTTCTGGCCGGATGTACGAACGCTTGTGGAAATAGGGGGCGAGGATTCCAAAGTGGCCTTTTTTGACGACCGCTTTCAACCTGACATCCGCATGAACGGAAACTGCGCAGGAGGAACCGGCTCATTTATCGAGCAGATGGCAATACTGCTGAATGTTCCGCTTGGCGAACTCGAGAAACTGGCCCGGAAAAGCCGTGTCCTCTATCCCATAGCCACCCGCTGCGGGGTTTTTGCCAAGACTGATCTCCAGGCCCTTCTGAGCAATCGGGTTTCCCGGGAGGATATCGCCGCATCGGTGTTTCATGCGATGGCGATTCAAGTGATCTCCACCCTTTCTCGCGGGCATGACATTCAAAGCAAGGTGCTTTTTGCCGGGGGGGCGCTGACCTTCTTTCCCTCTCTTCGGGAAGCCTTTATCCGCCTGCTTCAACTTGATCCCGAAAGGGATGTCGCCGCCTGTGAACATCCGGAGCTGCTTGCAGCCCAGGGGGCGGCGCTTTGTCATGAGGGCGATGGCCTTGTGATAGAGATCGAAAAATGCCTTCATATTATTCAGACGGGAGCAATGCGGGGGGGGAAGGATGAGCAGAAAAGGCTCCCGCCCCTTTTTCATGACAGACGGGAGTTTGCAATCTGGGAGGAGGGGCATCGGCAAAAACGGGTCTCCCGGGTGGATGTTTCGGAACTGAAGGACGTCCCCTGTTTTCTGGGGATCGATTCCGGATCGACGACAACCAAACTCGTCCTGATTGACAAAGAAAAGCGGGTTGCCCTCACCTGGTATAACTTGAATGGAGGCGATGCCATAGGCGCTGCCCGCAGAGGGCTTTCCTTCTTCAGGGATGCCTGCCGCGAGGCCGGCGTTTTTCCCCTTGTCGCAAGATCCGCCGTTACCGGGTACGGAGAGGATTTGATAAGGGCCGCGTTTGCCATCGATGACGGTGTAGTGGAGACGATTGCCCACTATCGTGCCGCCCGCCATTTTCTGCCGGATGTCTCCTTCATTCTTGACATCGGCGGTCAGGATATGAAGGCGATTTATGTCCGTGACGGAGGGATATCCGATATTCAGATAAACGAGGCGTGTTCTTCGGGCTGCGGCTCATTCATCGAGACGCTCGCCGATTCGCTGAAGATCGGCGTCTCCGATTTTGCCGGAATTGCCTGCGAGGCCGGGGCGCCTTTTGATCTGGGGACGCGTTGTACGGTTTTTATGAACTCGCGGGTAAAACAGGCGCTTCACGAAGGGGCCACGGTCGGCGATATTTCCTCGGGCCTTGCCCGTTCCGTGATCGGAAATACCCTCTACAAGGTTTTAAAACTTCATGATCCTTCGGTGCTGGGCGACAAAATAATCGTACAGGGAGGAACGTTTCGCAATCCTGCAGTGTTGCGGGCTTTTGAACTTGAGATCGGCCGGCCGGCCATCCGGCCTGACATCTCCGAGGTGATGGGCGCCTATGGCGCCGCCTTGACGGCGTTGCAAAACCATCTTGAGGAGCCGGACCGGCTTTCGATCTTTCCGGGACTGGATGTCGAGGCTCAGGAAAACATAATCGGGACGAAAGAGATACGGTGCAACGGCTGCGAAAATAGCTGCAAGGCGACCAGAATCAGTTTCAGCGGCGGACGAAACTATTTTACCGGCAATCGCTGCGAGCGCTATTTGAGCAACAGGGGCGCCGGAGGGAGACAGGGGGCCAACCTTTTTGCCGACCGCCTGAAGCTGATTTTCGATCAGCCCCTCCTGCCGGACCGGAAGCCGCTTCTCGTCTTTGGCATTCCGCGCGCCTTGAATATGTTCGAAAACTTCCCCTTCTGGGCGAATTTCCTGACTGCCTGCGGTTTCCAGGTTGTGCTTTCCGCCCCGTCCGATGTGGGGCTCTTCGAGCGGGGAATACGGACTGTCATGTCCGACAACATCTGCTTCCCCGGAAAACTTGCCAATGGCCATATAGTTGATCTGATAGAAAAGAAGGTTGATCGAATCTTCTACCCGCTTGTGGTTTTCGAGGCGCAGGAGGATGCGGATGCCCTGAACAGCTTCAATTGTCCGGTTGTTACCGGCTACCCTGATGTCATTCGCAGCGCGATCGATCCGGAGGGGCGGTATGGGATTCCGCTTGACTGTCCAGTCGTCAGCTTCAGGTCGCGGGAACTTCTCGAAAAGCAGCTTTATTCGTTTTTCAAAGGGTATGGGATTGGCAGAAAAACAATCTCCGCGGCGGTGGGGAAAGGCAGAGAGGCTCAACAGAGGGTGCGGGCGGAAATGTATGAACGGGCCATTGCCCTGATGGAGAAGGCCACGGCGGAAGGCCGCTTCGCCGTCGTTGTTGCCGGCCGGCCCTACCATGCCGATCGGCTGGTAAACCACGGCCTTCCCGAAATGCTCGCGGGAATGGGGGTGGATGTCATCCCCGAGAGTGCCGTCCCGATTGCTGAAGACGGTCATGTCCTTAAGGATATTAAAGTTCTTAGCCAGTGGGCATACACCAACAGGATACTTGCCGTATCCCGGTTTGTCGCCGCTCATCCCCAGCTCGAAATGGTTCAAATCACCTCGTTCGGCTGCGGTCTCGATGCGATTTCGACCGACGAGGCAAGGGATATCATTGGTGAAAAGGGAAAAGTTTACACGCTGATCAAGATGGACGAGATATCGAATCTCGGCGCCGTAAAGATCCGCCTGCGTTCCATGCTCGACATAGCCAGAGAGAGGGCGCAGACATCCCGCCAGAGGATACGGCCGAAAGGTTTTATAAAATTGGTTGAAGGGGGAATAGAGAAGAAGACAATCCTTGTCCCCTGGTTTTCTCCTTTTTACTCCCCCGCGATTCCGGCTGTTTTTGCCTCTTTTGGCTGCAAGGTGGAGCTGCTTGCCCCCCAGGAGCGTTCGTCGGTGGAGATCGGGCTCCGGTATGTGAACAACGATGTCTGCTACCCGGCGCTTATCGTTATCGGAGATATCGTCAAGGCGCTGCAAGCCGGCAGATGGGACCCCGGGAAAACTGCCGTGCTGCTGACACAGACCTTTGGGCAGTGTCGGGCGTCAAGTTATGTGCCGCTTGCCCGGAAGGCCCTTTTGGCGGCGGGGTTTGGCGAGGTGCCGGTCATCTCCCTTTCCGAGGGCGATACGCTCAGACAGGCTGGTATTCCGATCGATCAGAAAAGGCTGGTCAGACGGCTGGCGCTGATGCTTATCTTTACCGATCCCCTGTCGAAAATGGCTCTGGCGACAGCGTCCCGGGAGGTCTGTCCCGGCTCGGCCATGGCTCTTCAGCAGAAATATCTCCATGAACTGGGGTTCCTTGCAGGACGGGAAGATTTCGGGATGTTCCTCGAAATGTTGAAGGCGGCTATCCGCGATTTTAACCTGCTTCCGGTTCACGATAATCCGGTTCCCGCAATCGGGGTGCTGGGAGAGATCTTCGTCAAGCACAATGAATTTTCCAATAACAACATTGTGGAGTGGTTAAGAAGCAAGGGTGTGGAAGCGGTTATCCCTCCAATTCTCAGTTTCTTTGAGCAGCGTTTTGTAAATGAGGAGTTCGATCAGAAGTATTTCATGAAAAGCTCTTTTCGAGACCGTGTGGTTTTTGGCATGCTGGATCGGTATGTGGGTTTTTACCTTCATCGTGTCGAGCGGGTCATGAGGAGATTCCGCTATTATCGAAAGACTTACAGTCTGAAGGAACTGGCGCAGGAGGCGGGCAGGGTGACGAGCCTTGCCAACCAGGCAGGCGAAGGGTGGCTGCTGCCGGCCGAGATCATCGCAATGGTGAAGCAGGGGATCGACCATATCGTCTGCCTGCAGCCGTTCGGCTGCCTGGCCAATCACATTATCGGCAAGGGGGTGGAAAAAAGGCTGAAGAAGCTGTACCCCCATCTCAATCTGCTGTATATCGACATGGATCCGGGGGTGACCGAGGTAAATATCATGAATCGCCTCCATCTTATGGTGATGTCCGTTCAGGAGGAAATGAAGCGGTTGCGTCTGAAGGCAGCGGGGGAATAGGTGACGGCGGCAATCATTTCTGCTGCGGTTTGCTGCGCGAAAACAATAATTTCTGTCATTGCGAGGTGTACGGCGCTTTGGCATTTCTGTAAATTATCCGGCACTTATGAAATTGTTTCGCTTTGCTTGCAATGACAAAAGGTCGTTTTTCGAGGGTAACGCGGTATTTCCTGAGCGTATAATGACATGAAAAAGAAGGTAGGCATAGCCCTGGGAAGCGGTTCTGCCCGGGGGTGGTCGCATATCGGCGTATTGCAGAGCATCGTCGAAGCGGGAATTGAGGTCGATTTTGTCTGCGGCACTTCGGTAGGCGCCCTTGTTGCCGGTTCATTTGCCGCCGGCTTTCTCGAACCTCTCGACCGCTGGGCAAGGCGGCTTTCATGGTCGCATATTGTCGGTTTCATGGACATGAAAATTCCCCGCTCGGGGCTGATCGAGGGGGAAAAAATATCCGGATATTTACGGGGAATAATTACCGACCCGCTGATCGAGAAGCTTCCCGTGCCGTTTGCCGCGGTGGCGACTGATCTGAAAACCGGCGGGGAGGTGTGGCTCAGGGAAGGATCTTTGATAGAGGTTGTCAGGGCCAGCAGCTCGCTTCCGGGAATTTTTACCCCCTGTGGGCGCAACGGGCAGTGGCTTGTTGACGGTGGCTTGGTGAATCCGGTGCCGACTTCGCTCTGCAGGGCGATGGGGGCCGATATTGTCGTAGCCGTTGATCTTAATTCCGATATCATGGGGAAAAAGAGGATACAGCGGATGGCTGCTCCTCTCTTGCAAAGAGAAGAAACCGGGGTTTCGCTCCCCGCACAGGGGCGGTGGGCAGATTTTCTGAAGCAGGTGCAACTTAATGGGAAATTGAAGCTTTTCGGCCAGATCTTTCAGGAGCAGCCGGACCGGAGCCCGACGCTCTTCGACGTATTGGCTACATCGGTCAATATAATGCAGGACAAAATAACTCAGCAGCGCTTTCTGGAAGATCCGCCGGACATTGTCATTCGTCCCAGGCTTTCCGACATAGGGCTGATGGAGTTCAATCGGGCCGCCGAGGCAATCGAAGAAGGAAGGCGGGAGATGGAGATGAATCTCCCGGCTCTCCGTGATTTGATATTGGCTGCTCAGGCCGGGAGGCTTTAGGCCGACGGCAGTAAATCAGCCCGGAGAACGGCCTTGCCGGTTTGGCTGCATAGAGTTGCGCCGCAGGGGGACTCGATTCCCGAAAGCGAAAAGATGGTAAACGGAAAGGGTCAAATCGTTATCTCCAGTCCGTCAGTTGCGGCGATTGTTTGGGGAAATATTGCGGCGGCGTTTTTCCTCGCCTCTTCCCGCTCTTCGATTGTCTGATAGAGAAAGGCGTCGAAGTGGGTGAGGGCGAGGCGCTTTGCCCCGGCCTCGACGGCGATTCTGGCCGCCGTTTCCGGATTCAGGTGCGGCCAGGCCTCATTCGCCTGTCCCTTTTTAAAGGCGCATTCGGTGATCAGCAAATCTGCATTGGTTCCTATCGTTATCGCATTTTCGCAGTATCCGGTGTCGGAGCAATGGCCGATCGTCATCCCCTCGACTTCCAGTCTGTAGCCCAGCGTCAGTGATGAGTGTCGCAGCGGCAGTGCCCGGACAAAGAAGGGAAGGGTTGATGATTCTTCCGGCATTTCCAGTATGTCCGCTGGATAGGGAAGCTGGGCAAGCGGCATGGTGAAGGGGGCAGCAAGAAAGGTGTTCAGAATCTGCCTGCTGTTTTCAGGTCCGCAGATTGTGAGTTTTTCCGGTAAATTAAATTTCCCGAGGATATGCAGACCCGCCACATGATCGAGGTGAAAATGGCTTATGAAAATAAAAACAGGTTTAGTGCCGCTTAAATAGCGGTCGGCTCGCTGAATGCCGTTTCCGGCGTCGAAGATGATCTCGAAGCTTTTGGTCTGGACAAGGGTCGAAAGCGTGTTACCTGTCGTTGTATCGTACCAGCCGTTTGTTCCCAAAAAGACAATCTTCATCGTTCATTCTCCATCTCATTTTCTGTCAGTGCCGGGTAAGCTTGTATTCCGGCTCATCCTGCCTGCCGGCGAACGGAAGAAAGGACAGACTGCTTCACGCTGGCGGGTGGGGACATAGCACAATTTATCGAAGGATGTCTATCGGGCACGCATATTTTTAGAAAGGCAAGACGGGGAATATTGCCGCAGCGGTTGATCTCGGTGGTCTGACTTTGAGTGGGCCGCCGGGGTTTTGTAAAAAAGGCGGCGCTGCAATCCGCATCCCCTCCGGTTTTATCGTTAACGGGCGTTTCTGCATAAGGGGATGCGATTTTTTAAGGGGTTTTATGCCGGGAAACAACAGAATCCAGTACCTGAACAAGCTGTTTTGCCGTGATCGAATGGAGCAACTCGTGCAGATTGGTTACCCGGGCGCCCCCGTCCTGCATGGTGGGGCCGATCCGGGATGAACTGGTTTTCATAAGCGAGTAAACCCTGTTCAATATTTCGCTTTCTTCCCGGCGTTTCCAGAGCAGCGCTTTTTTCCCGAAAAAAAGTTTTTTGAAATCGTTTTCAAGATTGTCCGGCTTTATCGTGACGAGCCAGCCGTTTCCCTGCGGATCGGAGGTTAGCAGCCCCGGGTTGTTTTTGAGACGATAATTTGTCGCAATAATGACCCCCGAGACGGGAGAAATCACCGGCAATACGTAATTGCCCTGAATAATATGCGCAAAGCACTCCCCGGCGCCGGTGAAGGAACCGTCTGCGGGCAGGATGACCAACTGCACGCTGGAGATAAGCATCGCAATAGTGGCATCCAATCCGATCCGCACCTTTTCATGCGCTTCCACTCTTACCCAGCAGTGGTCAGGATGAAACAGGAGGGAGCCATTGTCGGCTTGTGAGGAGAGGACGTCGCAAGACGGCCCCTCCTCTTCCGTTTCTGATGATTCGGGAAAATTGTTTTCCCCCCCGTTTTTCATTGCGCGTTCGAAAGGGCATGTTTCGCATTGGTAGCTTCTGTCGCACAGTTTGTAGGATACGAGCCCTGTTTTCATCCAGACGCACTTGTTTTCTTCTGCTGGAATCAGGGGATAACCTTTGCACTTTGAGCTCATTGAATCCATTTCTGCACCTTTTATTCCTGAAAGCATCTCCTTCAAGACACCAGAAAGAAATCCCTTACCAGCTTATCCCAGTTTTCCGGATCCATGTTGCGGGCAATGCCATCCACCGGCACGCCGCCGTCCTGAGAGAGGGCGCCCAGATTGTAATTGCCCCTGGTCAAAAGGCTGTCCCTGACGCCATCCATCCATCTTCTGGCGAGATCGCCGGTCAGCAGATTTTTCAGATTGGATGAAGCCCTCGGGGATTGAACCTTGATCAGCCAGGACTGCCCGTAAGGATCGCTGTTTATCCCGGCGGGAGATTGCAGGAGGTTCTCGTTGACGGCAACTATTTTACCGCTGACGGGGGAGAGCATGTCGAACAGTTTCGAGCCCACCTGCACGCTCCAACCCTTTTCCCCCTGGGCGACCTCGGCGCCGACCTGCGGCAGGCTGACCGCGTCTATTTTGCCGAGCATTTTCTGGGCGAAGTCATCCATCCCAGCCTTGATTATGTTTCCGTCCTCCGGCGCCGCCCAGGTATGCCCCTGATGAAAGAATATCCCCTGAGTCGGCATGCTGAACCAGTTGCCGATTGCCGAAACGGCGTTTGCAACCCCCTGGTAAACTGCCTCGGCCGGTCTTTTCAAAAAATTCCAGAAGGCGACAAAGGCAGCGAGTACCGCAATTATCACCAGATATTCAATGCCCTTTGTGGCGAATATGTCAACGTAAGTGAACCCTTCCATTATATAATCCTCCTTCCCGATCAGGAATGTTTAGTGTTTTTTGTCTTGCTCAAGCGGCGCGCCGCCATCGGCCATCGTGACTCCCAGAGCAGGGGCAAACGCGGGGGCGTTGGCTTCAGCCTCCATCTCCCTGTCCTGTTCTGTTGCCCATTGCGGGGAATGTTTCAATATCGGCAGCCGATTTACCAGCCATCTGAAAACCCAGACCATCAAAAGCACGATCGAGGCGGTAATGGTTACTTCCATCCAGGAGGGGATATACCTTTCACTGAGCGGCAGGTACCATTTGAAGGCAAGAATCGAATAATCGATCCGGTTGAAGATCACCCCCGCCATGGTGATGTAGGCGGCAACCCGGACAGGCGTTCTATCGGCCTTTTTTACCCCCCATGTGAACAGGGCAATCGGAAGAAGCAGGAAGCCGAACATTTCGGTCAGGTACCAGTAACCCATGCCGGTATTCAGAAGGTTCCAGTGCTGTCCATGAACCAGCAGAATCACCTGCAGGAAAAAGTAGACAAACATTCCGACTGCGCAGGCCTTGCCCAGGTCGATCTCGATATTCTTCCATGATTCGCGATACTCTTCGTCAATCCGATCCTTGCCGAATACGCGGAAGCTCAAATTGCCGACGAAGATGACCACGGAAAGGCCGGCGTAGATGCTCGACACAAAGAATAACAGCGGGATGAATTCATTGTACCACAAAGGATGCACCTTCCATTTTGCCATCAGAAACAGCGCGCCCAGGCCCGACTGATGCAGCGTGGAGAGAGTAACCCCGAAGATGACTGCTCCGAGACTTACCGACATAAAGAACCGGCGCATCTTTCTCAGGCCCAGCCATTCCGCGAAAGCCGGCGCCAGTTCAAAAAACTGCGCGATCATGTAGAGAAGAAAATGCCAGGCGATCAGGAACAATACGGAATTGACGCCGAACTTGTTGCCGATGAGCGGATTATAGATTTGCCACCAGCGGCCGCAATCGAGCAGAATTGCCCCCGCATAGAACACATACGCCAGAAACCCGTTCAGAACCGCCAATCTTACTATGGAATGATACTTTTCGCCGCCCAGCACATAAACTACAAAAGCGCTTACATAAGCTCCGCCGGCGAAGGCAACCCCGACCATGACAATGAAACCGATCCAGATGCCCCAGGGGTATTCGGGAACTTCATGCACTACCGAGCCCAGACCCATTGCCAGCCGGTAGACGATTAAAATGATGCCTGCAAAAATAATGGCCCCCGAAACGATATTGAAAGGGGTGAGAACCTTGCCCTTCGGTTTGAATTCACCTTTCAAAAAAATCAACAGTTCCCTGAAGCTCTTTGTTTCCCGGTTAGTCTCTAAACTGTTCATCTCATCCCTCCCTCTTCAACTTTTACCTTTGCCTTGCGTTTGGTTATCGTGGCGATGGCGCTCAAAAAGGCGGGCCACAAAAGAAGTATGACAGGCACGCTGTACAGGAAGCCTTTTGTGTATTCGGGATAAGGCGTTGTTCCTATATCGTTTCTGAAGCCGAGCTGCTCGAAAGGCACCGACGAGATGTACATATAGCCGGAGCCGCCCGCCTCGGTTTCGCCATAAATGTGGTGGTAGTAATTCTTTTCATCGCTGTAAATGCGCCTGTTTGCTTCATCGATCATCTCTCTTCTTGTGCCGAAGGTAAGCGCGTATGCAGGGCAGGCCTCCACGCAGGCAGGCTCCAGACCTTTCTGCGTCCTGCTGTAACACATGTCGCACTTGTGCAGCTCCGGAAAGGCCGTATGCTCAAATTTAGGTATATCGAAAGGGCATGACGTCATGCAGTAGCGGCAGCCGATGCAGTTGTCATTCCAGGTAACGGCGCCCTCGCCGTGTTTTTCCATCGCCTTGACGGGGCATGCCGAAACGCAGGCGGGCTGGTTGCAGTGCATGCACTGCTTTTTGACGAAAACCTCGCCTTTTTCCGTCTGGAAACGGTTTACTGCCTCAAGCCGCTCCGCGGTCGTATTTCTCTTTTGAGAAAAGCACGAAAGATCGTCGATATCGGGAACAGGCAGACCGTGCGCCTCGGCGCAAGCCTTTTCGCAGCTCCTGCATCCGATGCAGCGTGTCGTATCGACGAGCACGCCTGCGAATTCTTTATCCGATACCGGGGCGCTTGCCGCGGCCTTTACCGGAAGCAGTGTGCCGGCGGCACTTACACCGGCAATCCCCGCTCCCATCCCTTTCAGAAAGGTTCTCCTGTCGATTCCCATAATCACCTGCTCCTTTTCCTTTCAATTTGTTCTTC
>CAZKHU010000076.1:0-14274 GCA_964552725.1 uncultured Syntrophus sp. | reverse complement strand
TGTCTTGCCAGCAGCGAAACGCTGAACTCCCGCCCCTCGATGAATCTCTCGGCATAGCATGTCCCGCCCAGCTTCTTTCTCCGTACGGCCATCTCTTCAAGAAGCCTCTTTTGATCCGCTGCGAAAAGTACGGAGTCCTCGTCCAGCCCCACCGAGGCATGCTCCCAGAGAGACTTGATGATCCATGCACCCTGGCCGGGCGGCCCGGCGGGTTTTTCCCCGTCGGAAAACCAGGGCGGCGTCGGCAAATGCGCGCCGGCAAGGACTCGCTTCGCCAGCACTTTATTGGATGTGAGAAACATCGCCTCCGTCCGCGCGCCCGTATAGGGGATATCCAGCGTGTCGAGCAGAGCCGGGGCCAAATGGATCAGACTCCCCTTGCCCGATAGCGATTCTACCAGATTGAAAACAAGCGCCGGCCCGATATTTATCAGTGCCTGTAAGGATTTTTCCAGATTCAGGGAGATCGGAACAGCTAAAGGTTCGTGCCCGAGCCGGGCAAGGCCTGCGGAGACGAACGCAACCTCCGCGAGGACATCCTGCTCATCCGGACCCGCGTCCTTTGTAACTTCCCCGTGCAATATCGCTATCTTCATCTACGCATTCGTCTCGCCCGTCTACTGCTCCCTGCCTTTTTGGGGGCAATGACCATACTGCTCCCGTGCGGATTACCGCCGCTTATCAATCCATCCCCTGTCACAGCCGCCTCAGCACGGAGCGGACAATCCCGGATATCAATTCCCGGTATGGCATTCCGGCAAGTTCGCAAAGGATCGGCAAATCAGAATGCCCCGGTCTCAGGCCGGCCAGCGGATTCAACTCTATAAAATTGGGAACCCCGTTGGCGTCAGCCCGCAGGTCTACCCGCCCTCCGTCCCGACAGCCAAGACCCCGCCAGGCGGCAAGCGCCGTTTTCGCGGCGGCGATGGCGGCTTCATCCTCGGCAAGCCGATATTCGATGCGCCCTTTCCATTCCTCCTTGTTTGCGTAGGAGTAGATGTCCTGTTTTGCGTTTCTGGTAAAAAGCACCTCCATCACAGCGGGAACGTACGCATCCGTCCCGGTTCCGATAATGCCTACGGTAAATTCGCGTCCGGGCAGAAAGGTTTCGACGAGGACGGGCTGCCTGAAAGTTGTCAGCAATTCCGAGCAGACACGCGCAAGCTGATTCGGCCCTTCAATTTTCGAAGCGGGAGTAATCCCCTTGCCGGTGCCTTCGGCAACCGGCTTGGCAAAAAGCGGAAAAGCCATGTTCAGCGCCGCCACTTCAGACGCGGTCTCGACGACGGCAAAATCCGGAGTCGGAATCCCGAGATCGCGGATGACGCGCTTTGTCATACCTTTATGCAGGGTAAGGGCCAGAACGAGCGGATCCGAAAAGGCACAGGGAATGTCCCACGCCTCAAGCAAGGCGGGAATCTGCGCTTCCCTGCCGAAACCCCTGAGGCCCTCGGCAATATTGAACACGAAATCCCAGCGCTCCCCGGAGACAAGCCGCGGAGCCAGCATCCGGATATTGCCGATCCGCTCTGCGTCGAATCCCAGTTCCCGCAGCGTCGCGTCGATCGCGGCAATCGTCTCCACGCTGTCGAACTCGGCCGTTTCTTCGTCCGTAAATCCCGCGGCTTTGTAGTCATCCCGCAGGTCATAGGTAATGCCTATTTTCATTTGATAATAGTCACTTGCAAATATTAACCCGTCTTTTTGCACCGATACGGCGCACATAATGTTTCACGTGAAAAAATGTCTTGTTGCATGCCCCGCCGGCAACAACGGCGGCCCTTTCCGGGATGCGCCGCCAATTCCAGTGTGTAGAATTCTCCCGTAGGCGCAAAAGCCATCGAGTCTCAATGCTTCAGTGAAGTCAAGTCGGAAGAATCTCCCCAGTGATCCGGATAGCGGAAGAGGCGCCCCTCGTAATTGCGCAGCAGCAGATAGCCGTCTTCCCGACCCACGATATATTCAGGGAGCAGCGGCACCTTGCCGCCGCCGCCGGGGGCGTCGATCACATAGACAGGGACCGCATAGCCGGAGGTGAATCCCCGCAGTCCCTTTATTATTTCTATGCCTTTGGCAACCGGCGTCCGGAAGTGGGCGGATCCAAAAATGGGATCGCACTGGTAAAGATAATAGGGCTTGACGCGAATCTTGAGCAGACCCTGAAAGAGTCGCACCATCGTTTCAATATCGTCGTTTATGCCGGCAAGAAGCACCGTCTGGCTCCCCAGCGGGATCCCCGCGTCGGCAAGCCGCTCGCAAGCCCTTGCCGCATCCTGAGTCAACTCGTCGGGATGAGCCATGTGGATGCTTAACCAAAGCGGATGATACCGTCTGAGCATCCTTACCAGCGAGGGCGTGATCCGCATCGGCAAAACCGCAGGCGCCTTTGTCCCTATCCTTATTATCTCCAAATGGGGTATTTGCCGCAGATTGCTCAACAGCCACTCCAACTGCTCATCGGCCAGTGTCAGCGGGTCTCCGCCAGACAGAAGGACATCCCGGATTTCCGGGTGCGAGGCTATGTAGGCGATCCCCTGACGCCATCCTGCATCGATGGCATCGCTGTTTTCACGGCGCCCGACGATTCGCGAGCGAGTGCAGTAGCGACAGTAAGTCGAACACGCATTTGCGACAAGAAATAAAACCCTATCGGGATAGCGGTGGACAATGCCCGGGACGGGGCTGGTCGCATCCTCATGCAGCGGGTCATCCTCCTCGCCAACGCTGCGAAAATGTTCCCACACGGAAGGCACTGCCATGCGGCGCAACGGCTGAAGAGGATTAATCGGGTCTATGAGACTCAGATAATAGGGGGTTATCGCGAGCGGCAAAGAGGCCGATGCGCCGTTGAACGCCTGACGCTCGTCGTCGGAAAGAAGAAGCATCTTCTCCAGCGATTGTACGTCGCGGACGCGGTTGCGCAATTGCCAGTGCCAGTCGTTCCATTCCTGTTTGGTTGCGTGGGGGAAAAAATGCTTTCGGAAGGCCCTTTGCCTGCCGTTCCCGTCCACAAAAGAGGACGCCGGAAGGGCCGGTAAAAAGGGGGCTAAAGGGGCGTTTGCAGAAAGGTCAATGTGTTTGCCGGGTTGCCTGTTATTTTCGGTACAGTTGCCTGGAGGTTCCGCCTCTTCCTCTAAAAGTGATTCGTCTTCCATCTGTTTTAAGCCTCCTGTTTTTTCTTTTGCAAAAAGCGCTCCTTGTTTATTGCCGGAATGGGTTTCCCGCTGCCGATTATCGGCTCATTTACCTGTATATATCAAAAGGATAAACCCTGTATTATTGAGTTGCGCACTACGCTCTTTGCATATCCCTGTCAAGAAAAATTTGCGGTCAATTTTTCTTGACAGGCCTTATGCTACCTCATAAACTGCCGCAGTAAAAAGGAGGTCAACTTATGCAACGAGTAGTTGTTTTGGGAATGGGGGGAATCGGCGGATACATTGGGGCAAAACTCGGGGCATCCTCTCGGGGAAGGGAGCTGATCTTCATCGCCCGGGGCGCCCATCTTAAGGCCATCAGGGACAAAGGGCTGCTTTTCAAAAATCCCCGCGGAGAGCAGACGATTGTCCACCCTTTTCTGGCCACGGACAAGCCGGCGGAAGTCGGAATTGCCGACATAATTTTCCTCTGCGTGAAGGGTTATGATTTAAAGAGCGCCTGTGAGGCCGCCACCGCGATGGTGGGACCCGAGACGATCATTTTGCCGCTTTTGAACGGCGCCGATATTTACGAACGGGTACGCTCTGTCATCTCCGGGGGGATTGTCCTTCCCGGCTGCATCTATATCTCTTCATGCATCGCCGCGCCGGGAACGGTGTTTCATTTGGGCGCAAGGGGGAATATTTTGCTGGGAGCCGAGCCGGGAAGGAAAGGTTTCGATCCGGCCCCGCTTCTGTGCCTTCTGGAACAAGGCGGCATTCCCTGCGAATGGCTGGAGGATCCCCGGACGGCAATATGGACAAAATATATCTTCATTGCCCCTTATGGCCTTGTTACCGGCATGAGTTCAAAAACCATCGGCGCAGTCATTGCCGATCCGGGACTGGCGCTTTTGGTACAGGGCATCCAGAAAGAAATTGCCGACATCGCGGCGGCCAGAGGGATTCGCCTCCCCGAGGATGCGGCCCAAAAGGCCTTCGAGAACGGCAAATCCTTCCCGTTCGACACCAAAACCTCCTTCCAGAGAGACCTGGAGATTTTGCACAAACCACATGAGGGTGATATCCTGGGAGCGACCATTTTGAGAATGGGGCGGGAAGCCGGGGTTCCCACACCCGTGACAAGCGAAGTTTACAGGAAAATCCCCATATCCGGAAGCGGCAGGGCAATGCATTAATCAATCAGGAGACGCTCCAGCATGAACGAACCTTTTGAGCAGGGACCGATCCGTCCACCCAGTGAGGCCGACAGCCTGCTTTTGCGGCTTACCCGCAACTGCCCGTGGAACCGCTGTGCGTTTTGCGGCAGCTACAAGAACGCGCATTTTTCCCTCCGGAACATTGAGGAGATTCAGCGTGACATCGACAACATGGCGGCAATAGCCGACAAACTGCGGGAGCTTTCCATGGGGGAGGGAGAAAAGGGCTGGATTTCCGATCAAATCCTCGGGCTGATTTGGGACCGCTACCCGTTCTACGACGAATACGACCGCACGGTTGCACTTTGGCTATATCGGGGCGGAGAGTCAATCTTTCTACAGGACGCCGACTCCCTGGTGATGAAAACCGACGACATCGCAACCATCCTCCAGGCCCTGCGGCGCGCCTTTCCCTCCACAAAAAGAATCACGACCTATTGCCGCTCTCATACGGCCGCCCGAAAATCCGTTGCCGAACTGCAGGCTCTCCACGCTGCCGGTTTGACCAGGATTCACGTGGGCATGGAAAGCGGTTCGGACAAGGTTTTGCAGCTGATTAACAAAGGCGCGACCGCCGCGGTGCACATCGCAGCGGGCACAAGGATCAGGGCCGCCGGAATTTCACTGAGCGAGTATGTGATCCCGGGCCTGGGCGGAGTTGATTTTTCGCGGGAACACGCCTGCGAAACGGCAAGGGTGATAAACGCGATCAATCCGGATTTTGTCCGCCTGCGGACAATCCACGCAGTACAGGGAACCCCGCTGCACGAGATGATGCAAAAAGGAGAATTCACACCTCCGGGAGACGAGCACATCCTCCGGGAAATTCGCGAATTCATCGGTAATTTAAGCGGCATCAGCTCAACAGTCGTCAGCGATCACATGCTGAACCTGCTGGAGGAAGTGCACGGCACGATGCCCGCCGGCCAAGGGGCGATGCTGAACGTCATAGATCGGTATTTTGCCCTTTCCGAAGAACAGCGGCTCGTCTTTCGCCTGGGGAGAAGAAGGGGCCTGTACAGAAGCCTTGACGATTTATCCGATAACCAAACCTTTCAGGCACTGCTGTCTCTCGTGGAGCGTTATGAAAAGCAGGGAAAGGGGCTTGCCGACAAAAAAATATCCTCCCTGCTGAACGGATTTATCTGACGCGCGCGCTCGCGCATTTTCATATAGACAATCCCTCGCAGAAATCCTAATGCAAAGGCGGGCTTGCGCTTTTCTTGATCGCGATGAGAAGCGCGGTTATCGCCGCATCGGTTATTCCCGGAATGCGCCCCGCCTGGCCAATGGTCGCCGGCGCCACCCGGGCAAGCTTCGCCTGCAGCTCGTTCGACAAACCGGGAACGGCGGTGAAGTCCATATCTGCGGGGATATTTACCCCATCCAAATCCTTCCTTTTTCTGATCGCTTCCTGCTGCCTTTGTATGTATCCCTCGTACTTTGCCTCAATTTCGATCTCTTTTTTCACGAAGCGGTCGGGAATTTCCTCCCAGCCAGGGAAGCGCAAAAGGTCATCATGGGACACTCCCTCCCGTTTGAGCAGTTGAAACAGGGTGACCGGATTTTTTATCGGGGCCGTGTTCATTTCCGCCAGGACTTTTTGGGTCTCTGCGGAGGGAAAGATCCGAGCGGAAGACAGTCTCTCGATGCCGCTCGCAATGAGTCTGATTTTCTCCTGATGCAGTCTGTACTCTTCATCCGTTATCATTCCCAGTTCACGGCCCTTCGATGACAATCGAACGATGGCGTTGTCTTCGCGCAATAACAGGCGGTATTCAGCGCGCGAGGGAAACATCCTGAACGGCTCATCCACGCCGCGCGTCACGAGATCATCCACCATCACCCCCAGATAGGCCTCCGACCTTTCAAGAATGAAGGGGGGCCGCTTCTGCACCGCGAGCGCCGCGTTGACGCCTGCCCAGAATCCCTGACCGGCCGCCTCTTCGTAACCGGAGGTGCCGTTTATCTGCCCTGCAAGGTAAAGTCCGGAAACCATTTTTGACTCCAGGGTCAATTTAAGCTGGGTCGGCTGGACGAAGTCGTATTCGATCGCGTAGGCAGGGCGCATGATTTCCGCTTTTTCCAGCCCGGGAACGGTATGGACAAGCTGTTCCTGCAACATGGGGGGCAGACTGTTTCCCAGCCCCTTTGCGTAAATTTCCTCGGTTTCGAGCCCTTCGCTTTCCAGAACAACCGGGTGGCTGTCCTTGCCGGCGAAATGCATCACCTTGTCTTCAAGAGAGGGGCAATAGCGGGCGCCGACTCCGGTAATCGCCCCTGAGTATAAAGGGGAAAGGCAGATGTTGTCGTGGATGAGCCGGTGGGTTTCGGCGGTCGTTGCGGTAAAAAAAGAGGGCAGGCGGTCTTTGCGGAGGCTCCGGGTACGGAAGGAAAAGGGTTCGGGGTCGGGGTCGCTGTCCTGACGAAGGGTACGGGAAAAATCGATGGTCGAGGCCCTAAGACGCGGAGGGGTGCCCGTTTTCAACCGCCCCATTTCAAAACCGCAGGCCTTCAGACAGGCGGAAAGCTCCATGGAGGCAATTTCACCGGCCCGGCCCGCCTGGTAGCTGACATCGCCGATGTGCACAAGTCCGCCCAGAAAGGTGCCCGTAGTGATCACAACCGTCTTGGAACCATAAAATACGCCCGGCTGATCGACAACCCCGAGAACATGCCCGCCTTCAACGATGAATTTTTCCACCAGCCCCTGGCGGAGGTGAAGACGCGGCGTCTTCTCAAGTACATACTTCATTGCCAGGCGATACAGTTGCTTGTCGCATTGAAAGCGGGTAGCCTGCACCGCCGGCCCCTTGGAGGCGTTCAAGCGGCGAAAATGGACAGCCGTCCGGTCGGCGATGCGGCCCATCTCGCCGCCGAGGGCATCCACCTCCTTGACAATCTGGCTTTTTGCCAGTCCGCCGATCGCCGGGTTGCAGGGCATAATTGCAAGCGAGTCAAGACTGATGTTGAAAAGAAGCGTCTCGCAACCCATCCGCGCCGCGGCGAGCGCCGCCTCGCATCCCGCATGCCCGCCGCCAACCACAATAACGTCATAATCCCTGCTCATGCGTTTCTCCGTCTCCCCAATCTTTCGCCTGCCCTCGCCGCCCGCGAGGAGGGTTTCGCTTTGCTTGTGAAATTTGACACATCCTCACACATCCTCACTCCCTTGCAACAATAACCACCAATGTCCATAATCCACCTGCTTGCCCCTCCTGCGCAGCAACAACAGCGGGAAGTTGTTCAAGGCTCTTCCGGGGTCTTCCGTAAAATCAACCCCTGCCCTTTTCCAATATCTCCTTGCGAAACAGTGGCCAATCTACTATGATCTTTCGCACTAACGCAACTAAAAAGGGGAACAGTGTCCAAACCGGCTTTCTGGAACAACCGCAAAAGGTATTACGATCTCAAGAGTTACTGGCAGAACCTCTTCGCCGAACCGGTGCACAAGCTTATCGTCGATGCCGGTTTTACCTGCCCCAACCGGAACGGGAAAGTCGCTCGCGGGGGCTGCACATATTGCGACGGGCGGGGATCGGCGTTGCGTCAGGCAGGGCCGCTGCCTTCGGTCAGTGAACAGATTCGCGCAGGACGGGATTTTTACAGACGGCATTCGCGGGCAACAAAATTCATTGCCTACTTTCAGACCTTCACGAACACCTGCGCCCCAGTGGAAAGACTTCGTGCGCTTTACGACGAGGCGCTCGCGGAAGATGACATTATCGGCCTTTCGATAGGCACAAGACCGGATTGCGTGCCCCCTGAAACGATTTCGCTGATCCGTTCTTACGCCCACAGTCATCATGTCTGGCTGGAACTGGGTCTCCAGTCCATTCATGACCAGACCTTGCGGAAGACCAACCGGGGACACGACTCATCCGCCTTCCGCGATGCGGTCTCCCGCGCAGCCGGGCCTCCGCTTCTGCTCTGCGTTCATATAATTGTCGGGCTTCCCGGCGAGACAAGGGAGATGATTATCGAAACGGCCAGAGCGATCGCCGGATTGCCTGTCCAGGGGATAAAAATACACTCTTTTCTTGCGTTACGGGGAACGCCCCTTGGCGACAGCTTTCAAAGGGGCGATATTGAGCTGATGAGCCGGGAAGATTACGTTGACATTGTTTGCAGCGTTCTGGAGCTGCTGCCCCCGGCAATGGTTGTGCAAAGACTGACCGCGGACGGATACCGCGACATTTTCCTTGGACCCTCGTGGGCGGCAAACAAGCTTTCGGTAATAAATGCGATCAACCGCGAGTTGGAAAGAAGGGACAGTTGGCAGGGAAAATATTTCACGTGAAACAATTGAGCTAAAGTGTATATAAATCGGGATATTGCGATTTTTTTATCAGAAATGGAGCTTAATTTTTGCTGTCTCTGTCAAGGCGCGCCAGAGACATTTGAAAAATATGCCGCCGCGCCGACGGAAGCTGATTCACAATGGGGACGCGAACAAATTAAAAATTCCCCGTCCGCCGCATCAAAATAGAATGCCGTCCGATGCTTAAAAAGAGGACTCGTTCAACAATTAAAAAGGATAGATCAATGGTCGGGATCGTCGATTATCAGGCGGGAAATTTAACCAGCGTGGCACGGGCGCTTTCATTTTTGCAAGAACCCTGTGTCATTACAGATGACAGCAAAGTGCTCGACCACGCAAGTCACATCATCTTTCCGGGCGTGGGAGCTGCGGGGACGGCAATGGCCAATCTCCGTGAAAGGGGTCTGGACCAACATCTGCGCAAATGGGTGCAAAACGGGAAACCCGTTCTCGGCATCTGCCTCGGCTCCCAGATTATCTTCGACAACAGCGAGGAGGACGACGCTGCCTGCCTCGGCATCGTTTCCGGCAGCGTGAAGCGGTTTCCGCCGCAGCTCGGGGAGGGAGTGCAGCGGTTGAAGATCCCCCATATGGGCTGGAACAGCGTCGATTTCCAAAAACAACACCCCGTTTTCCAGGACATTCCCCGGCAATCTTCGTTCTACTTCGTCCATTCCTTCTACACCGCGCCGACTGATGAAGATTGCGTCGCCGGATGGACAGATTACGGAATTCGCTTCTGCTCTGCCGTGGCAAAGGGCAGCCTGGTAGCGGTACAATTTCATCCGGAAAAGAGCGGCCGCCCCGGGTTGATGCTTTTAACAAATTTTTGCCGCTGGAGAGGCTATCATGCTTAGCAAAAGGATTATTCCCTGCCTCGACGTCCGCGCCGGGCGCCTGACAAAGGGAATCAAATTCCAGGAAAATCTGGATATCGGCGATCCGGTCGAAGCCGCCCGGGAGTATTATGAGCAGGGCGCCGACGAAATTGTCTTTTACGACATCACCGCCTCTGCCGAGGGGCGGTCAATCATGCTGGACGTGGTAAAACGGGTTGCAGAAACGATCTTCATCCCCTTTTCCGTAGGAGGCGGGATCAAGACCATAGAGGAGATGCGGCAGGTCATCCTGGCCGGGGCGGAAAAAATAAGCCTCAACTCGCAGGCGGTGCAACATCCGGCGATAATAACTGAAGGGGCACGGGCCTTCGGCAATCAGTGCATCGTTTTGGGAATGGACGTGCGAAAGACGCAGGCGAGCCTCCGGATTCCCTCCGGATACGAAATAGTTATCAACGGCGGGCGAACGCCGACAGCCCTGGACGCCCTCTGGTGGGCAAAAGAGGGGGAGAGACTGGGCGCGGGAGAGATCTGCCTGAACTCTATAGACGCGGATGGAACTCAAGATGGCTACGAACTGACTCTTACCGAAATGATCTCCACAGGCGTCGGAATCCCGGTAATCGCTTCCGGGGGGGCCGGCCGGCCGGAGCACCTGCTTGACGTTTTGACAACCGGCAAGGCCGATGCCGCCCTGATCGCCTCTATGGTCCATTACCGCAGCTATACGATAGCCGCCATCAAGACTTTTCTTGCCGACAACGGCGTCGGGGTGCGCAATTTATGGTGATTTCCGGTCCACCGCGATCCCGCCGGGGGCCTGACATACAGGCACTAACTCAATCCGGCTTATATTTGACATGCGGCGGCTGAGCAACCGCCCAGATCACCGCCTCTGCCACCGCCTCGGGATGCAGGGGCTCGACTCCTTCATAGACAAGCGCCGTGCAATGGACATCTATCATGCGCTGCCAGTCACTCCAGGAAGCCCTTTGGGCAGGCGCAGTCCCAGGGCCAGACCGGCGTTGTTGATCAAAATATCGACGAGTGCGAAGAATACAGAAATATAGGCCAAAAGGGGAATGAAAATTGAGGGGCGAACCCGTCCCCAATTTTTTTTCTCAATTTCCTCTCCCTCCCTCAATATGCTGCGGTTCCACCAAATATCGAGGCCCAATGAATCATCCCCTGCTTACCCACCCTTCTCTCTTATTAACCCAACATGCTGATATAATGTAATAATTGAAGACTATAATCTTCCTGCGGTTATTGGCAGGACATTTGCTCTTACAGGTTCATGATTATCGTAATCAGACGCAGGGTAGAGCTTCTACTTCACAGGCAATGGATGTAACCGGGTTTGGTTTGCAAGGCCCCCTGAGCGTCGCTGATGGTTTGAAAAATATTAGGCTCATACAGCGCCTGGAAAGGGGGATGAAAACCATGTTGGCAGGTTTATCGCCACAGCCAGTGGTTGCTCTGATAGCGGGGATATTGATTCTCATTATTCCGAGGCTGTTGAGTTACATCGTTGCCAGCTATCTCATTATAGCAGGCGTTCTCGGGTTGATCCGCTGATTGTCCTGATAATTGTCCATTGCTGTCAAATGGTTATTTACAAGGAATAACCAGACAGTCCAATCGAAACCCCAAAGGAGGAACACCATGAAAGGGAGCACAAAAAACCAGGCCGAGGGGACGTTTCATCAAATGAAGGGTAAGCTCAAGGAGGCCGCCGGAATACTCAGCGATAACCCGGATCTGGAAGCTGAGGGGGCCGGAGAAAAGATTGCCGGCATAGTTCAGGAAAAGATCGGCCAGGTAAAGAAGGTTCTGGGAGGGTAGTTGAGAATGGCAAAGTAAAAGAGTTTCGAGGTCAACAGCAACAACTGCAGAAGGAGAGAAGCAAATGAAAACAATTTATTCCATATCTATAATGGTTGCGGCGACGGCTCTGCTGCTGGCGTTTGCCGAGCCTGTGTGCGCGTCTGGGATGGATGACCGCATCGAATCATCTGCCAGGGATTCCTATATATTCAGGACCTTCCTGCAGGGAGATGCTATTAAAATCCAGTCCAGGGCCGGCGTTGTCACCTTGACGGGGATTGTCTCCGAGGAGTCCCGCCGGGGATTGGCCAGTGAGACCGTGGCGGGGCTGCCCGAGGTGAAAAGCGTGGACAACAGGCTTGCGGTCAAAGGCGCGACCCCGACCCCTGACTCGGATGCGTGGCTCCGCGAGAAGGTGAGCGCCACCCTCATGTTCCATCGGAGCGCAGGCGCCGTCGCCACCGGGGTTGAAGTTAAGGACGGTATAGCTACCCTGCGAGGCGAAGCTGCCAGTCAGGCGCGAAAGGAATTAATCACCGAATACGCCCAGGATGTCGAAGGGGTCAAGGACGTAAAAAATGAGATGACGTTGTCGAATGCCCCGGAAACGACTGCGGAAAGGGTCTTCGGAAAGATTGATGACGCCTCCATAACTGCCCAGGTCAAGATGGCGTTGCTGTTTCATCGCTCGACCAGCGCCCTTCATACCAAGGTCGAGACAAGCGCGGGAGTGGTCACGATATACGGCAATGCCGGCAACAACGCAGAAAAGGACCTGGTGAACAAGCTTGTCAACGACATTAACGGTGTGGAAAGCGTCAATAACCGGATGACCATAGAGAAGTGAGAGGCATAGTCGCAGGAGGCCGGGAGATGACTTTTGGCAGTTGCATTCAGTGGAAATGATAGATGAAATTTAACAACGAAGGTAAAGGAGATTTATTATGAGAAGAATCGGATATGGAACAATTTTTTTGTCGATGTTTTTCCTGATGTTAACCGGTTGCGCGTCATTCAAGCCGGTCGATCTTAACCCGCGGCTCAGATCCGGACAGGTGGTGCAGAGGACTGACAATGTTGTTGTTATCTTTGACAAATCCGCCTCCATGGACCAACTGCCTGGCAAGTCGATGGTCAATCAGGCCACTCGCCTCATTCATGCGAAAAATGTCACCAGAAACATGATAGCAGCGATTCCGGCAATCAAGCTGAACGCCGGACTCAGGACTTTCGCAGGCGAAGAAACGGCCCTGATCTATGGCATGGGACAGCTTGTAAAAGAGGATTATATCAAGGCGGTAAACAGCCTCGAGTTTCCGAACGGCAGGAGCCCTCTGTCCGACGCCATTACGGCCGCAGGCAAAGACATCCGGGGGGCAGGTGGGAACTCGGCCATTATTATTGTCAGTGATTTTTCTGAAGTTCCGGGAATCGATGACATCCGGCCCGCGAAGGTCATGGAGGCGATAAACAGGGTTAACGACGAGTACGGCGGCAGGCTCTGCGTTTATGACGTTCAGGTGGGATATGCCCGCGACGGGAAAGACCTTTCAGAACAGATTGTGCAGAATGTAGAAGGCGGATATGCCATCAATGCCGATAAGCTGGCAAACCCGGCCGCCATGGCCGCTTTTGTGGAAAAGGTAATCACCGCCAATTGCCTGCCCTATAAAAAGTTGGCTGCAAAACCGGTTGAAAAGGTCGTTATTCTTATCGCGGAACCGAAGGTTGAGGAGCAGGTTGCAGCCGTTGTGGAGGAGCCGAAGCGCGAGGAGAAGGCTGTGGTCGTCGCAGCGGAACCGAAGGTAGTTGTTCTGGCCTTCGAAGACGTCCATTTTGATTTCGACAAGTCCACACTTACTCCGGAAGCGCGGACGATACTGAAAAGGAATATCCAGCTTCTGAAGGATAACCCCAATGCCAAAGTCCGCATTGCCGGGTACACCTCTGCTTCCGGCACGGAGGACTACAACCAGAAGCTGAGTGAACGAAGGGCAAGTGCTGTCCTGAAATACCTTCTTGACGAAGGGATAGTTACGCAGGACAGGCTTTTAACAATCGGCTATGGCGAGGCAAATCCGGCCATGTATGAAGCGGCGCCCAAAGAGTTATACTCAAAAGCGGCCCATGCAAACATGCGGGTTCTTTTTGAAATTATAGTGCAGTAGAGGAATCTGTTTAAGGGTCCGGCAAGGATGCTTGCATTGATCCGGACCCTTAAACTGGAACTAAAATAATCCCAAAAGGACTGAGGGGCTATTATCATGATCATCGTAATTATACGAATGACGGTACTTTCGGAGAAGCGGATGGAGTTATCGCAGACAATTACTTCAATTTCCGGATCCATAAGGATGGAGAAAGGATGCCGGCGCTGTGATTTTTGCCGGAGTATTGAAAATGAAGACAAGCTCTTTCTTATTGAAGAGTGGGATACCCGGGAAAATCTTATGAACCATATGAAGTCGGGCAATTTCAGGGTGATCAGGGGGGGCATGAATCTTCTCAAGGAACCCTATGAAATGACGTTCCATACCGTTTTTCATCCGCAGGGGATTGAGGAACATGGTGGATAGATTTTCGCGGAAATGTTCGCGGTGATCGGTGAGGGCGTCTTCAGGGGCTGCCAACGCAGATTGAACCGGATTGAAGGGTTTTGCTTTCAGAAAGGAGGAGCGCATGTTGTGGACCGTTGCCGTGGTACTGGTTATTTTGTGGGCGTTGGGGCTGGTGAGTGGTTATACAATGGGCAGCTTTATTCATATCCTGCTGGTAATCGCTGTCGTTGTAGTCCTGATCAGAGTCATTCAGGGACGAAGAGTTTTGTAGCGAGTTGGATTCGCAAGCTTGCCGGGAAAGAGGAGCCTTGCTCATTCCCCTTGTATTGAAGAGACCAAAACGGGGCAGGTTTTTATGTTTAAAAACAGGAG
>CAZKHU010000075.1:0-14466 GCA_964552725.1 uncultured Syntrophus sp. | reverse complement strand
ATTATGAACATTAAGCTTCGCTTTCGGGAATGACAAATGGTTTTGCAATTACCTCTATTTGCTTAAATTTACCTGCCTCTCAGACGGCGCAGGCAACCGAGCGGCCCGGCAGCAGTTCGAGGCGAAACCGGCGGCGGGGAAGCTCAGCGCGATTCAGCAGGGAGATCATCTCGCCCAGTCTGACAAAGCGATAATCCATCTTTTTTATCGCTTCAATCAGGGCGATAAAATTATCGGCCATGATCCCGCCTTCGACCTCGGCATGAACCGGCAGGACGTGCATCCCGCCTTCGGCCAGCGCGGACAGAATCTTTTGCGTCCCCTCCGCCATCCCCACCTCCTCGAAACAGGGGATATCCGACGGAATTTCAACAAGATTTATCCCTTCGTGGATAAACGGCGCCCGCGCCCTTGTGCAACTTAGATACTCAAAACCGAGCCCGCCCACAATTGACAGCACGCGGTCATCGATCAGCCAAGCCGGTGCGCCGAATGAGTGCGGTTTTTCTCCGACCAGGCGCTCAAAACCGGCGATGCCACGCTTAAACCACTCCCGTATCCACGCTTCGGATTTCGTGAAAAGCTCGTCCTGCCAGCGGCGGTGATCCCAGGCATGAAACTGCACCTCGTGCCCTTCCTCCTTTATCCGTCGGACGATGTCGGGAAAGGAAAGGGCGATCATGGGCGATGGCAGCAGCGTTCCGTAAAGGGCTGTGCGGAAACCGTAAAGACTCGCCGCGCGCGTCCGCACCATTTTCTGCAAAAACCGGGGATTTTTCAGAAGCTGCAAGACGGCCCGTCCCGAGGCATCCGGGCCGATGCTGAGGTAAAAAGTCGCCGGCAGATCGTTTTTTCTCAATATCTCGAGGAGACGGGGGACTCCATCCCTCATCCCCTGGTAGGTATCGACATCGATTTTTAAACCCAGTACGCCGGACAAAAACGCTCCTTATTTTTCATTTTCTTCAAGAAACGAATACAGGGTCATCTTCAGCGAGTCGTCCAGATTTACCCTGGGTTCCCAGTCGAGAAGCCGGCGCGCCTTTTCTATGCTCGGTTTCCTCGTGATTATGTCCTGATAGCCCTTCCCATAAAAATTCGCGGACGACACTTCGATGATTTCCGAATATGTTTTGTCGTCACGATGATTGGGATGTTCCATAAAGAGCTTTTTCAGCATGGCGGCCAGTTCTCCGACGGAGCATTCATTTTCCGGGCTGCCGATGTTGATGATTTCGCTTTTGCAGACATCGTTCTTGTTTGCAAGGATCTTTACCAGGGCGGAAATGCCGTCATCTATATAGGTAAAGCAGCGTTTCTGATTGCCGCCGTCCACAAG
The DNA here is from genome assembly GCA_964552725.1 of uncultured Syntrophus sp. Lineage (GTDB taxonomy): Bacteria > Desulfobacterota > Syntrophia > Syntrophales > UBA5619 > DYTH01. The sequence continues at coordinate 13,127 of CAZKHU010000075.1, read as the reverse complement.
AGAAATCGGCCTCTTCAGCATCAGATCGGCGATGAACTGCGTCACGACGCGGGAACTCCCCTCCTTGGCGGCGTACAGCGAATCGAGACGGGGCCCAACCCAGTTGAAGGGCCGAAACAGGGTAAATTCCACCTGCCCCCGCGTGCCATAGGCGTAGATTACCCGGTCAAGCAGTTGCTTGGAGCAGGAGTAAATCCAGCGCTCCTTCTGAATCGGGCCGACTACGAGGTAGCTTTCATCCTCCTTGAACTCCGGGTCGGGACAGGCGCCGTAAACCTCGGAAGTGGAAGGAAACACAACCCTTTTATGATACTTTACGCACTGTTTAATGACATTGAGGTTCATCTCGAAGTCAAGATTGTAAACGGCGATCGGGTCCTCGACGTACAGCTTCGGCGTCGCAATTGCAACCAGGGGCAATACGACATCACATTTTTTGACATGATACTCGATCCATTCCTTGTTGATCGCAATATCGCCCTCGATAAAATGGAAACGCGGATTTTGCAGGTTCTGTCCCAAACGGTCGTCGGAAAGATCCATCCCATAAACGCTCCAGTCCGTCTCGTCGAGTATCCGCTGCGTCAGATGGTGCCCGATAAATCCGTTTACCCCTAAAATCAATACCTTCATGCTATTCTTTTCCCTTCCCTGTCTTTAAAAAAGTTATAAAGCGCGTCTCCGGTCATCCTTTCTCCAAAACTCTGAACGTCCAGAAGACGTATTCTTCCCTCCCCTGCCTGCACAGTAACCACTTTATCTTCTATCACAATTGTTCCGGGAGATTCCCGTTTACCTTTTTCTGCGGCCACTCTCTCCGCCACGGGCAGACCCCACCATACCATAAGCCTTGACGCATCCGGCATTTCGCCGAACGCGCCCGGATAGGGGTCGGTAACTGCGCGAATCAGGTTATATATCCGCTCTGCCGGCCAGCTCCAGCAGATGCGGCCGTCGTCCGGCCGCCGGCCGCCAAAATAGCTGCCCTTCGCTAAATCCTGTTTGATACGGGGCGCCTTGCCGATTTTCATCAAAGGCAGCAGCTCGTCAAGAAGCCCGCCCGCGGCTGCGCACAATTTTCCAAAGAGCGCAAGCGCCGTGTCCTCAAACGCGATCGGCACAACCCGCTGACCCACGATATCGCCGGCATCGGGTTTATGCGCAAGATGGTGCAGCGTAACCCCCGTCTGCTTCTCGCCATTGACCAGCACCCAGTTCACCGGCGCCCGGCCGCGATAAGCGGGAAGCAGCGAACCGTGAAGGTTATATGCCCCCCCAGGGGAAATTGCGAGAATTTCGTCGGGAATCAGCAAGCGGTAATAAAAGGAAAAGATCATCTCCGGGGAAAGCGCGGCGATCCGCCTCGTCCATTTTTCCTCCCGGAAATCCGCCGGGCATTCCACGGGAATTCCCCGTTTCCTTCCCCACTCCCTGACCGAGCCGAACCAGCAGTTCTCGTCCGGATTATCCTCATGGGAAAAAATCAGAGGTATTGTAAACCCGGCTCTTTCCAGGGCGTCAAGCCCTGCCACCCCCATGTTGTGATAGGCAAAGACTACCGCTCTCATGCCTTTCTTTCCGCCTTTGCGGCATCGCCGCCGTAAACCCCTTCGATCACATATTCAGGCCGTTTGCGAACCTCCCGGTATATCCTGCCGATGTACTCGCCGAGGACGCCCAGGGCAAAAAACTGGAGTCCCACAAAGACAAACATGATGGCAAACAGCGTGAAGACGCCCTGCGCCGCCCAGTGGGCGCCGTAGATAAGCCGGGCCGCAACCAGAAAAAGGCCGAACAGCACGCCGAGGAAGGCAAGCAGAACGCCTCCGTACATGATGAGTTTGATCGGCCATTCGGAGAAGGAGGCGACCAGATCGAACTGCAAGCTGATCAGTTTTCTCAGCGGGTAGTTTGATTTTCCCCCGTGCCGCTCTTCGTGGGCAACCTCTATCTCCTTGATGCGCTTTCCAAAATGGGTAGCCAGGGCCGGGATGAAGGTGGCATGTTCGTGACAGGAGATCATCCTCTCGACAACCGTCCGGCGGTAGGCCCGCAGCATGCACCCCCAGTCGGTCATGTGGACGCCGGTGATCTTCCGGGCAACGATATTGACGATTCGGGAAGGAATGATCCGAAAGAGGGAATCCTTTCGCTTTTTTCGAATCGTCCCGACCACGTCGAGCCCGTCCTCTTCCATTGCGGCGATAAGACGGGGGATCTCCTCGGGCGGATTCTGGAGATCCGCATCCAGGGTAACGATTATCTCACCGTTGACAACCGAAAAACCCGCCAGAATCGCCGCGTGCTGCCCATAATTTCTGGTCAGTTCGACAACCCGCACCTCGGGATAAACGGTAAATTCCTTCAAGAGTTCCAGCGACCGATCCCGGCTGCCGTCATCGACCAGGATTATCTCCCATCGCCTGTCTAAAGCCGCCATCACCGGGCGGATCCGCTTCATCAGCTCCGGCAGATTCTCCTCTTCGTTATAAACAGGAACTACTAATGATATCATGTCTTTATAATTTACAATGTTTTCTGTTGCCATCTCTTCAAGTTTCCTTCTGCGCTTTCACTCGAAAACGAAGTTTAATGCTCTCGTCAAAAATCGATTCTGCCCCCTTTTGTCATTCCGTGCTTGACACGGAATCCAGTGACTTAAAACACTTCCGGATTATGAACATTAAGCTCCGCTTTTCTCCTTCTTTGTGGCGGTGTGCCGTTATCAGCGTTTCATATCAGAGGCCCGGCCGCCGCGGTCAGGAAACCATTATTTCCTTTATCGCCTCTGAAACATAGCCGACGTCATCATCAGTCATTTCCGGAAAAAGGGGCAGAGAGATGATTTTATCCGCGGCTTTTTCCGTCTCCGGCAGGGAGACAAGCCCGTAGCGCTCCCTGACGTATTTAAGCAGATGGCAGGGCGGAAAATGGAGCCCGTAGCCGATGTTGTAGTCGGAGAGCTTCTCCATGAAGCGCCCCCTTTTCATCGCGAGAATTTTCACCACAAAGAGGTGATGGGCATGTTCGTGCGGGTAGCCGGGCGCGAGCGTCAGTTCCAGCCCTTGCACATCCCGCAGCCCCTCCTCGTACAACGCAACGATTTCGGCCCGGCGGCGGTTGAACTCATCAAGACGATCAAACTGGACATTCCCCAGGGCCGCCTGGAGGTCCGTCATGTTGTATTTCCAGCCCGGCGCCTCGATATCGTATTCGGGGTTCCCCCCCTTTCCATAACGCTTCCAGGCATCCCGCTCGATCCCGTGAAAGCGCAGCAGACGGAGTTTCTTTTCCAGTTTCTCATCGTTATGGGTGATCAGCCCCCCCTCGCCGGTCGTTATATTCTTGATGGGATGAAAGGAAAATATCGCAATCTCCCCGAAGCCGCCGGCATGAATTCCCCGGTAGCGCGTTCCCACGGCGTGGGCCGCGTCTTCTATCACTATCAGGCTATGACGCCTGGCAATCTCCTGAATTTTGGCCATATCCGCCGGGGCGCCGCCAAAATGCACGGGGATAATCGCCCTTGTCCGGGGGGTAATCAAGGACTCGATTGCCTCGGCGTTGATGTTGAGTGTGTCATAGCCGATATCGACAAAAACCGGCCGGCCGCCGTGCAGCGCAATCATGTTAACCGTTGAGGCAAATGTCAGCGAGGGGGTAATCACCTCGTCGCCTGTGCCGATGCCCAGCGCCGTCAGCAGAATATCCATCCCCGCCGTTGCCGAAGTCAGGGAAACAGCGTACTTTGCCCCGGTAAGCGCCTGAAATTTTTCTTCAAAAGTTTTGCAGAGCGCCCCGGTTGTAATCCAGCGCGAGCGCAGACAAGCGGTAACTGCGGCAATCTCGGCTTCTCCGAGGGAAGGCCGGTTCATCGGCAGAAAATCCTCTCTTTTCTTCACATCAATTCTCCTTGGGGGTTGATCCGTTCAGTTGCAAAAGCGAGTACTCGGCATTCTGCCACAAAATGCGGCTCTCGGGAAACTTCTTTTTCAGCCTCGCCAGTTTTTCGTCGTTTTCCGTCGCGCAGTATATCCCTTTCGTCCTTTTTGCCATCTGAAAAAAACCTTCCGTATGGAGGAAGTAATGATCGCGCTTTTCCTTGGGAAGCTGCGAAACGCCGTACCCCAATTCCCCGATATCATCAACGATAGGAGTCTTTCTGCCGGTGTAAAAATCAACGCCGTAAAGCGATATCCCGTATTGATAAACCTCGGCATCCCGGGGGATATTGCTTTCGATAGCAGCAGAAAGCTGCCGGGCCGATTTGTAAGGAGCAAGATAATGGGACAGGGGCGCCGTCAGCGAAACGAAAAAAAGCGCGTAAAGCAGATAAATCGTCAGAAACCAGCCGCGGCCGCCTTTGGTTCGCATCCGGAAAGGCAAAAATAGTAAAACAAGCTGAATAAAAGCGGGGATCGCGATCAGGGCCAGCCATGTCGAAGGATTAACGCCATGTTTGGAGAGAAAAAGCGGGACAAAAAGCGCCGTCAGAAAAAGCAGGGGCATAATAATGCCGGCAAGGCGCCAGCCTCCGGCAACCGGAGCTGCCGCGTCCTCCCGGCTTTTCTCAAAACGCCGGAAAATCACGCCGAAACCAACGGCAAGCGGAGGGAAAAGCGGGGTCAGGTAGGGAACCAGTTTCGATGAGGACAAGGAAAAAAAGACAAAAATTAACCCTGCCCACACCAGCAAAAATGACTTCTCCTCCCTTTTGAACAGGGGTTCGCCGCCCTTAACTCCCCTTATTGCCTCGGGAAGATAGAAAATCCAGGGCAGCGTGCCGGCAAGCAGGATGGGGAGATAGTAATAGAGCGGCTGATAGTGATCATGAATTTTTGTCGTGTACCGTAAAAAGTGCTCCTGAATGAAAAAAAAGCGAAAGAAATCCGGGTTCTCCCGTTGCACGAGGATCAGCCAGGGCAGCGAAACCGCTGCAAACAGCAGGATGCCGAGGGGGGAGACGAGACGCAAGACGTCGCGGAACCGTCGGGAGAAAAGCAGCCAGACGCCAATAATGCCGAACGGAAACACAACCCCGATGAGTCCCTTGGTCAAAAACGCGAGGGCGCTGAAGATGTAGAGGAGGTAAAGCCAGACCTTCCGTTTTTCAGCGTCGGCAAAAAACCGGAATCCCGACCAGATCGCCACCCCGAGGAAGAAGGCCAGCGGCATATCGAGAATGTTTATCCGGCCGAGCGCCAAGTGATATAAAAATGTCGTCAGGACAGCCGCCGCGTAAAGCCCCGTCCGGGCATCATGAAAAAAGAGCCCCATCCGATAGGCCAGGATGATGCACCCCCAGGCCGCAAGGGCAACAAAAAGACGCGCGGAAAATTCGTTTTTCCCGAAAACCTTGAAGGAAAGCGCCGTCGCCCAGTAGGCAAGCGGGGGCTTCTCGAAATAGACAACCCCCTTGAGCCGGGGGGTTACATAATCTCCGGAGACATTCATCCCGTCGGGGATGGAACTGTAGCGCCCCTCATCCGGCTCCATCAGCGGCATGAAGGGAAGCGGCAGCAGATAGACAAGGATGGGGACAATCGCCAGAACCAGTATTTTAATTGATTTCAAACCCATTTATCCGGAAATCCTGCCCATATTTTTATAAAGCTCCTAATGATTCTTAGCCATAAAATTTTCTCAATCATCTGCCGACGAGATTATTCATACTGAAGGCTCTCTCCGGGTGCAACTACCCTATTTCATATACAGAAAATTGTCAAACGGGGAATACTCGCCCAATCCTCCCTTAAACGGAATTTTCGCTATAAGCCGCAACTAACTGCCCAGAATTAATGGGGAGGAAAACCGTCACCTGCGTCCAATTTTCCATCCGGCTCTCAATTGTTATCTGTCCCCTGTGCAGTTCGACAATTCGTTTTGCAATCGTCAACCCCAGGCCGGAGCCGCCGAATTGGGACGACCGGGACTTCTCAATCCGGTAAAACTGTTCAAATACCAGGGGAAGTTCGGCTGCGGCAATGCCGGCGCCTGTGTTGCCGATTCTTATCGTCAACCCGGCTGCGGATTGCTCAACGCTTGCTTCAATCCGGCCGCCCGCCCGATTATACTTGAGGGCGTTGTCGATAATATTGGAGAAGGCGCGGCTCAGTTTTTCAGGGTCTCCTCTGACCACGAGTCGCTCGGGCAGGCTGATCTCCATTTTGATCCTCTGCGCATCCGCCAGAAATTGATATTCCGCCAGCAGCGAAGAAAAAAGCGCCGTAAAATCAAACGATCGGGAATCAATGCCCGCGAGCGTCTCCAGCGCCGACAGATTCAGCAGATCCTTGACCAGTTTTTCCATCCGCAACACCTGGTTTTGCAAGCGCAAAAGGTTTTCTTCCGCAGACGGCCGCGATTTTTCCCCGTCAGCAGCGAAAATTTCCTCAACCGCCAGACGCATGGTTGCAAGGGGCGTTTTTAATTCGTGCGCCGTGTCAAACAGAAATTCCCGCTGTCTCACGAAGGAGTATTGCAGGCGATCCAGCATCGTATTTATGGCGCCGGCGAGCTCGCTGAACTCATCATGCCCTCTTTTCGCGGGGATTCGTCTTTCAAGATTCTTCTCCGATATATTGACCGCCAAATCCTTCATTTTCCCAATTGGTTGCAGTATCCGGCCGGCGACAAAACGGCTGATGACGATCAGAATAAGGGTGGAGGAAATAAGGCCGACGATAATTCCGAAAATTATATCCCATATTTCCTCTTCCAGTTTCCCCAATGGCCGCGCAATCTGAGTAATGTAAGTTTTGCCATCAGCATTAATGGAGAAGGTCTTAACCCTGAATCTCACTTCCTGGATTTTGCTATTTTCAGAAGCAGGCTGTCCCTGGGGAACAACAGCCTTGACAACGGCGTCGGCGCCGACATTTACGAAAGAGAGTCGCACCGCTTTGGCAAGGTCGGACTGGTAAATTATTTGATGCGAACCTTGCTGATAAATCCTGATCCAGTATGGATGCATTTTATCGAAATAGTGATCAAGAACTGACGCTTCCCCCTGATTTTTAACGACAATCCTGGTTGTTCTGTCTGCCTCCTCCTGCAGTACGGCGTCCAGAAGTTCGAAAGGCTGTTCTATCAATTCAAAAAACAACACGACAGAGAACAGCAAACTGGCGATAAAGCCGGCCCCGGCGATGAACAGAGTTATTCTTGTTTTGACGGTCATTGTTCCGAATCCCGAATAGTATAACCAATCCCGCGTACCGTTTGAATAATCCTGTTCTGTTCCCCGTCGCCGATCTTGCGGCGCAAATTTTTTATGTGGACATCCATGAAATTGGACATGCCAAACGGGTCGAAATCATCCCCCCAAACGTGTTCGGCCAGACTGAAACGAGAGACAACCCTGTTTTTGCTGTACAGAAGAAATTCCAGCAGTGAAAATTCCCTCGGAGTAAGTTCTACCTGCTTTTCCCCCCTCATTACCGTGCGGCTCGTCGTGTCGAGTTCAAGATCATGAGCTTTCAGGAGCGCTGCGGAGGAACTGCCCGAACGTCTCAGCAGGGCCCGCACCCGGGCCAGCAGCTCATCGCGGGAAAATGGTTTCGCGAGGTAGTCATCCGCGCCAAGATCGAGCCCCTTGACCTTATCTGCGGCATCGCCCCTGGCGGTAAGCAGCAGCACCCGGGTATCGATTTTCGCCTTGCGCAATTGTTTTAAAACAGTCAGGCCGTCAATCTTCGGCATCATGATATCGAGGATAACAATATCAAACGCGGCTGCGGACAGTTTGTCCAGAGCCTGCTCGCCGTCCTGCGCTGTTTCCACCGTATATCGTTGATTTTCCAATATATTTTTTACCTGTTCCCGTAATGTATACTCATCATCAACAAGCAATATTCTCATAATCCAGTTCCTTGATGGTCAATTTTTCAATACCTCAATAACACATATCCCTGCGGTTTGCTTTCAGCAAAAAAGCGCGGAGACGGAAGCTGCCTGCGCCATTGAGAAAAGTTTTCGCCTCGTAAAATCAGAACTGTTTTCCCCTTATTTCCCCCGATCAGGGTAAACGCATTTTTGATATCGTACACTCTGCCCCGGGCATCCCTGTAATTCAATCCGTACTCAAGCTCTCCCGTGTTGCCCAGGATTTTAACATCGCTACGCCCCCAATACCAGCAGACAGACTTCAGCGAATCTTCGTCGGAAATAATGACCGCATCGGCGTCTATCTCTTTTTTGTATTGTTCAAGAAAGCTGCCCGGCGCTTTTGCCGCGAGGGTCTTATCCGGAGTCACAAAGTGAAAAATAAAAAACAGAAAAAGCGGCGCCATGCCAAACAGCAGAACCTTGTTTACCGCTGTTTTGGTTTTAAAAGCCCCGAGGCAAAAGATGACCAGAAAAAAAAGCCCGCTTACCGCCATTGCCACTTTCCAGGGCTTGCTGTACGGCTGAAAGCCGTAATAGCCTGAAAACTGCAACAGCAAAAAGGCAAGCAGGGCAACTCCGAAAAATGCCGCGCTGAAAAGGGCGCCTCCTTGAAAGCGTCTTTTCCACCGCTCTTCGGAGAGCGCCTTCCAGAGTCCGAAGCTCATCAGGATAGCGGCCGGGGGAAAACAGGGAAGGATGTAGGTCAGCAGTTTCCCCCTGGAAAACGAAAAAAACAAAAAGGGGAGCACCAGCCAGCAGAGAGATAATTTCAGGAGCCGCCCTTTTGACCCGGATTCGCTGATCATTTTCTTTATTCCCGGAATGGCCGCGGGAATCATGAATGTCCAGGGGATGAACATGCCGGGGGCGGTCAAAACGAAAAACCAGAGTGATTCCCCGTGCTGGGCGTTGTCCGCCAGAAAGCGGCGGATATGTTCATTCCAGAAAAAAAACCGCCAGAAATCCGGCTCTCTTGACTGGATCATCAGCGCCCAGGGCATTGAAACCAGTAAAGCGGCAAGCAGCGGCAACCAGCTCATCCGCAGCAGGTCAAAAGGACGGCGCTGCAAAAGCAGATAGGGCACAAGCGTCAGAACCGGCACAGCAAAGGCGAGAAATCCCTTGGTGAGAAAGGCCAGACCGCATGACAGGCCGGAAAGCAGCAGAAAAATTCTTTCCCTCCCGGAACCGGGCGGTTCTTCGGAAGCGAAAAAGAAGGCGGCTATTGTGGCAGTCAAGAAAAAGGAAAAAAGGCTGTCGAGAACTGCCGTGTTGCCGACGCCGAATACCTCGGCGCTGGAGAGGAAAACAAGAACGGCAAGAAGGGCCGGGTAATTGTTGTCTCTATCTTCGGGAAGGCGCATTCGGGCGACCAGCGCAAATATCAGCAACGCCGAGAGCCCGACCGCCAGGGCGGAAGGAAAACGAACGGCAAAATTGTTTTTCCCGAAGAGGAGTAACGAGGCTGCGCTCGCCCAATAACCGAGCACCGGTTTTTCAAAGTAACGAAGATTGTCAAGATGAGGAACAATCCAGTCCCCGGATGCAATCATCTCGATGGGAATTTCCGCGTAGCGGGTTTCGTCCGGTTCCAGGAGATCACGCGCCCCCAAAGGAAGGATGTAGGCAAGTACAAAAAAGAGGAGCAGCAGAAGCACGTATCTTTGTTGAAAAACTGCTGTTTTAAGCACCCTTTGGTTAATCAGCATTGACTGCCCCTTCATCCCCTTGTAATCGCCGACGTACATTTCTGTCTGAAAAGCGCGTCAAGCCGGTTGCGAATTCCGGGCAACGAGTAACATGTTAGAATGAAGAAACGATGAAGGCAGAAAGACTTTTAATTTTGTTTGCTGACACGAGGTTCTGGCAAAAGGGGTTGTAAAAAGGCATCTCCGAAAAAACCGGCGCACCTTCGGAGAAAACTTCGGAGAAAATCATTGAGATCATCGGAGCAGACAATGCTGTTAGTGCCGGAAAATTGGCGCAAGTATGTGGATTAACTCCCCGCGCCATAGAACAGCCTCATGGCGGGGGAAAATAATGAGCTGACGTTAGAAAAGCAGCGTACAGAAATAAATCCGTCCCCTTTTCTGCCCCGGCACTATTCACGGCGCCGCTGACTTTGTCTTTTTGCTTTTCCATGCCGGCGAAAATAACAGGGTGCACACCACAACTCAAGCTGTTTTCATCGGCCCTCACATAGATATTAAACTATTGATTGCACTCAAGTCGTCGCAAATATTCTTCTTGACACACGGGAATGTAAATGCTGTACTGCCAAGCACCCGTTGAACGGCTTTCCAAACGTTACCCAAGGCAATCAGCTTTGGCCCAATTATACTGTTATAGCAAAATTAAAAATGACATTATGTAATAAACAGAAAGATATGAGGCCGCTCTTGGAAAAAGGAAAAATATCAGTTGAAATATTATTCCCTTCGTTTGACTGGAGTGATGCGAAGATTCATGTTGCGCAAAAAGCGGGAGATACTAGGCCAATTGATGTATTCACTCGCAGCTTTGACGAATGGCAAAATGTATGGAATGGTGCCATTCATAGTAATCACTGCTGGAATAGAAAATATATATTCTCAATGATTGAACTACCAACTCAACCTGATTGTTGGCTATTTGGCGGAATTTTTGAAGTGCTTTCACATAAACCATCGAAAAATCAAGGCAATGATTGTGTATATTACAAAGTTAATTTATCTGACATAGGAAAGGCTTTAATTGGACGACTTAAAATTCACTGGGTAAAAGATGCCCGAGCAAAGGGACGCAAACCGGAGACCATGTTGTCGAACATGAGGGTAGCTGAAATACTTCCCGAAATTTATGTTGGTGAAGATTTTCCTGGGTATGCAAATATAAACCACAGTTATGCAGTTCTAGAAAAATTATGGCTAGATTCTAAACCGGATTGGATCTCCGCGCTATCACATTGCCAAGGCGTATATTTAATAACTGATACCAAAACGGGAATGAGGTATGTAGGTTCAGCTTACGGCGAAGAAGGCATTTGGTCTCGTTGGGGTAAATATTTTAAAACGGGCGGGCATGCACATAACAAACTTCTAAAGAATTTCCTTTTGGGCAAAACTGATGGAGTTGGTTATGCTAGAAAGTATTTTCGAATTAGCCTTTTGGAACAAGCATCATCCCGTGACAGTGAGCAGTATGTGATTCAGAGAGAAAGCTATTGGAAAGAAGTTTTGCTTACCCGTGGAAAATATGGATTTAATGAGAACTAATAAAGCTATAACCAGTCGCTAGAGCCGATCGCAGCCCGCTGGGCTGCTCCGGCTCAGCTTTTCGTTCGGCAACGAAAGGAGAGCAAGGTGACAGACAATCAAGTAGCTAAGGAATTCGCCATCAGAATGGTTAATTTCATAGGGATCTCGGTAGCACTCATTTTGGTTGTCGTGGGCATCATTCTTGGGCGGCGATCCATGCGGAAACCGAAGCAGATACCACTTGCGCCGGATGAAAAACGCTTGGGAGAAATGTATGGGAAGACACGCGACGTAACTCTTGGCGGTTTTATCGCCGCTGGCTCGGCGTTTGAAGGAAAACTGGTTTTAACTTCAAAGCGGCTTGTCTACACCCGCTACGACGAGAAACATCATGCGTTTACGATTAGCCCAAACGACCTCATCGGTGTCAAAGTTGAAGATATTAGCCTAAACGACCTCATCGGACTCAAAGTTGAAGAGAAGGGAATGCTCGCCAAGAAGCCCACGCTCCGCATCACATTCAGTTGCGGGGCAAGGAGAAAGCCCAAGACTGTAACGTGGCTCGTGCCAGAAAAAGTAACGGTGGCTGGCAATACTCTTGTCTTCATGGGCGACAAGTCCTACGACAACCCAAATACTGCGACGACTTTCGCAGCGCTCCTCGAGAGATGGAGGGCTGGCACTGCTTGAACAGCATACAATAACACGAAGAAGCCGAACATCTTAATCAACCCGACCGGGGATCCCATCAGTGCAAATCGCCACATTCCGTGGCCCGGCGGGTTATCATTACGTTCTGCATGAAAGAGAGGGAAGATGATTTTTCAGATCAATGAATCAACGAAAACGCTCTCCCCATACTACTCCAACTGGAGCCCCTGGGAACTCGACATTGAGAAATTCATTGTGGCCACCGATGAGGCCGATGTCCCGACTCTCAAGACCGAGATATTTGGCGAACCCTTGTTAATCATAAGCAACCAAGTTCGGACCCGACACAAGAAAAGGGCAGACATCCTTGCCCTCGACCGCATGGGCAATGCTGTGATTGTTGAATTGAAGCGCGATACGGGGTCTCTCGGTGTAGAAACCCAGGCTCTGCAGTATCTCGCTGCATTCTCCCCCTTCAAAGGTAAGGAATTCCTCAATCGCTTTCGCGGGGAAAATCCAAAGATTGACGACATAGTCGCCAGCTTTCTTGGCGCAGATGTGGACATGGACCGAATCAATTCGCGGAGCCGCATCTTTCTCATTGCTCGCTATTTTGATCCCACATTGTTTTCGATGGGAGAGTGGCTTGCTACACAAGGGGTTGCTTTTCGCTGTATAGCGTACTCGCCTGTTTCCGTTTCAGAAACAAAGCTTCTCAGTTTCTCGGTAAAGTTCGACCGATCCCCAACCCCCATCTTCCCGATCGCCTTTAGTGTCTCCACGAGGCGACCTGGATTCTTCTGGCACAACATCGGCGAGGCCGATAATGAATGGTGGAATTACCTTTGCAGAAATGGTGTAATTTCCGCGTCTTTCTCCTGCGAGCCGGGTGACGAAGGGGAAAGGCTCCTCAAGAATTACATCCACGGGGACACCGTTATTGCGTACGCGTCGCGTCATGGTGCACTTGGGTTCGGGGTTATTGAGCACCCTACAAAATACCACCTTGCGTCCCTCAATAGCAGCGAAGACGTCTTAAAGGGACGGCATCTTCACAGGCTTCCCATCAAATGGGTGCGGACTGTAGGCAGGATCGAGGATGCTATCCCCGCTAATGTTGTCAGAGAGAAATTCGGTATATATCATCCAGTAGGAACATCCGCTTCCATAGAACCTTCAAGAGCAAAGAATCTAATGAAAGAATTGCAGAACCATGACATGCACGTGACGCCCGAAACCGGGCGCCCGTGATGCCGCTCGTTCGCCAGTTGAAATAAAACATGGAAGCTGCTACATCCTGCACATGAATATAGATGACATACTGAAGGATTTTACTGCGCGTGGTGGCTCGGC
>CAZKHU010000074.1:0-14711 GCA_964552725.1 uncultured Syntrophus sp. | reverse complement strand
TAGCCTTTCATGACATTTTCGCCCCGGAGGAGCAGCTCGCCGACCATTCCCCGGGAAAGTTCCCGCCCCGCTTCGTCCACGATTCTGGCTTCCACCCGCGGTATCGGAACTCCTATCGAGCCGGGTTTCTGGGGCATGTCCAAGCGGCTGAAGGAGGAAACCGGCGAGGCCTCGGTCAGACCATAGCCCTCCATGATCCGGACGCCGAATTTCGTTTCGAAAAGCGGGATAAAATCCGCCGGCATCGCCGCGCCGCCGGTTATGCAGACCTTCAGCGAATTAAGCGAGTAGCTTCCAGCTTTTTCGTGGAAAACCATCCCGAGGAACAGGCGGGGAACGGCGGCGATGTAGGTGACCTTTTCCTTTTCAATCATACTGAAGATCCCGTCGAGGGTGAAGCGTTCCATCAGCGCTACCCCTGCCCCGATCCGGATTGGTGAAATCATGTTGGCGACGGCGCCGAAGGAGTGAAAGAGCGGGATCACGGCAAGGCCGATATCCGTTTCATCTCTGTTGACGATTGTGCGGAGCAGCTCTGACTGGGTGTAGAGGTTCTGGTGGGTCAAAACGGCGCCGCGGGGTTTCCCGGTGAGCCCCGAGGTATAGATCATTGCCGCCGGATCGTCGCCTGTCAGCTCGGGAATGTCGATCGTGAAGGGACCCTTGGCGATAATACCCTGAAAGAGAGAGGGCTGCTCCGGGGCGCCGGTTGTTATGAGGTGTTGGCACAAGGGCAATTCGGCGCGGATATCCTCGAAACGCCGCGCCAGTTCACCCTGGGTGATCAGACAGCGGGAGTCGCTGTTTCCCAGCAGGTAGCGGAGCTCATAGGAAGTGGACTGCGTGTGCAGCGTGACGGCGACGCCGCCGATCTTCTGCACGCCGAAATAGGCGATAACGAACTCGGGGCAGTTCGGGAGCATGATCGCCACCTTATCTCCTTTGCCCAAACCCAGCGCCTGCAAATGGCGACCCAGGGCGCAGGCCGCTCTTTCCAGTTCCAGATAGGTCATCCGGGCGTCATTGCTGATTAACGCCGTCCGCCCGGCATATTGCGCCGCGCTCTTTTCCAACATCATTGCCAGATTATGCATTGCTCTCATGATATTTTTATCCCTCTTAAAAAATGATATTTTCCGTAGCACAGAAGACAAAAATATTACAGCAAAATTCGCAGGGGAAAAGACTGTTTTTCCTTGCTTTGCCCATTCGTTTTTTCTATAGTGACTGCGCCTTGCGGGGGAATGTCACCTCAGAGCATGGACGTCTGCAATGTGTTTATCAGACAGGGAGGGACGCGCTTTGTCGCGTCCGTAAAAGTTGGCTTAAAGGCAAACGGTCGTATAGCAGCGACAAAGGAGGGTAAAAGATGAAAAAAGCGATTGTTATGGTGGTGGTTGCTTTATTATGGAGCGCCTCGGCAGCGTTTGCCGCCGGTCTCAAGGTAGGGGAGAAGGTTTCGGACTTCAAGCTGAAGGATTCGACCGGCAAGGAATACTCCCTGGAGCACCCGCAATTCAAGGGCAAGGTTCTGTACATCGCTTATGTGGATCCGGACGAGAAGGATACGAACAACCATGTGGAAGACGCGCTGAAAAAGGAGAGGGATGCGGGCGGCCTTGACAAGACCCGTTACGAGGGTTTCGGGGTCGTGAATCTCAAGGCGAGCGCGATGCCCAATTTCCTGATCAAGGCAGCCATCAAGAGCAAACAGAAGAAGACCGGCGCCATCATCCTCCTCGATTACGACCAGGCGATTCTCAACGCGTGGGGACTGAAGGATGACGCTTCCGACATTGTCATCCTGGATAAAGAGCGCATCTGCCGCTTCGTCAGCTCTGGCAAGCTACCCCAGGATGAGCTCGTCAAAATGATCAATATTATCAAGGAATATCAGGCGAAGTAGAACGCAAACGCTTTATCGGCGCCCGACGGCGGAGAGGCTTTTGCGTGCAAGCTTCTCCGCCGTTTTTTCTGTGTGTTTTTATTAATGTTGGGCATAACGAGATGCAGGAGAGGCGAAGGATAGCGGTTGTAATCCCCAAGTACGGAATAGTCGGCGGGGCGGAAGGGTTTGCCGCGGAGCTGACCGAGCGGGTTGCATGTTATCCGGAGTTCGAAATCCATGTCTTCGCCAACCGCTGGGTTTCCTCATCTAAGCGGGTGACCTTCCACAAGGTGCCGGTCGTAAAATTTCCCAGATCACTCATTTCGCCGAGCTTTGCCTTTTTCGCCGGGCGCCGCATCGCCGCGGCGGGCCCCTTCGATATCGTCCACACCCATGACCGGATATTTGCGGCGGATGTCTATACGATGCACGGCATTCCCCACCGCTGGTGGATCCGGGAGGTCAGAAAAAAAAGGCTGAGCCTGTTCGACCGATCGCTGGCCGGCGTCGAGGATCAGCTTGTCCTGCGCGGCGGGTGCAGTCGTTTTCTGGCGGTCTCCGGCCTGGTCCGAAAAATATTCCTTGAAGAGTATCAAATAGATCAGTCCTTAGTGACAATCGTTCATCCCGGTGTGGAGACAGCCCCGTATGAAAGCAGGGACAGGGGAGAATGTCGCCGGACGATCCGGGAGCGTTACGGCATTGGCCGTGAAGAGACGCTGATTCTTTTCGTATCGATGAATTTTGCCGTCAAGGGGCTTGATTATTTGCTGCGCGGCTTGGGTCGCCTCCGGGAAAAAAATCCGGCGGCATCCTTCAAGCTGCTCGTGGTCGGGCATGGCGATGAGAAAAACTACCGGCGTCTCGCGACGGAGCAGGGCATTGCCGATTCCGTAATCTTCGCTGGCGCCGTGGAGCGAAAAGAGCTTCCCGAATACTACCTGGCGGGTGATTTCTATGCGATGCTTTCCCGCTTCGACACCTTCGGGATGGTTGTTCTGGAGGCGATGGCCGCCGGGTTGCCGGTTCTGATCAGCGGTCGGGTGGGCGCGAAGGATCTTGTGGAAGTGGGGGGAAATGGGTTTGTTATTGAAGAGCCCGCAAACGGCGACCTCGTCGCCGATAAAATAGAGATGCTGCTTTCCCGCGAGCTTCGCGAGGGCATGCGAATGGCGGCGCTTAAAACGGCGGTGGCGAACTCCTGGGAGGTCGTTGTCAATAAAGTCGTTAATATATATCGGGAAATATTGAAAGATCAGCGCTTAGTCAACTCGAAGATGCCGCATCCGTAATGGCAGCCAAAATTATTGTTGATGGCGGCGGCGTCGAGTGCCGCATTGGCGATAAATTCCCCGCCGTCGCTTATATACGCGAACGAGTCGATGCGATAATATTGCTCAAAGAGCTTCAGTAGATAGGATAACGAAAAAACCCGGTGGGCGTTGAACTCAATCCGTTGCTCCCCGATAGGTACCGAAAAATAGAATTTCCCGTTTTTCTTCAGCATGCTGGCCATGTTTTTCCAGCCGGGGAGATGTCCCTCGTAATTAATCGGATCGCCATAACGGCCAAGGCCGAAGTGTTCCAAGGCGTGGAGGCAGGAAAGCGAGTCGCAGTAGTCGCTCAGAGAAAAATTTTTAGCGGAGAGATCGGCGCGGGTGAAGCGGATGGTGGGAATGGCGATATGGAGGTCGCGGACGTCCAGGACCTCTATCTCCCGGAACGATGCTGCGTGGGCGACGAAGCCATCGACACGCGAGCCGACATCCACATGTTTTTCCGGCTTATTCTCAAAGATCTTCCGGGCGACGTATAAATCCTGGTAGAAGTAATGTTCGGCAAGGACGCCGCTTTGCTGTTCCTTTTCCTGAAGGCAGGGGTAGATTTTCCCGAACGGAAAGGCTTCCCGGGACAAGGCCGCCTGCCGCCGGATTGTGGTGTATTCCTGAAGAAATGCAGGCATTTTTTTGATAAACGTGAAAAAAGGCATTCCCTTGACGATAACACTCAGGTGCATGAAAACTCCTTCACAAAATAAGTGGCCGCGTATTGTTCGAGGGTGATCATAAAGGGCGGTCAGGTTCCTGTCAACGAAAAACAGCGGGTTCGTCAATTTCTGCTGCCGCCTTTTAAACGAGATAAACAATCGGAACATTTTGTAAATTGTATTGACAATATGTTATATACCGTGTAACTATACGCCCATGATACCGAGAACAGCGCAAAAAACCATTCTTCGAATGGCGGAGGGATTTCCCATCGTTGCCATTACCGGGCCGCGTCAATCCGGCAAGACTACCCTGGCAAAACTTACATTCCCCGAAAAACCATATCTGTCACTTGAAGATCCGGATGTCAGGGACATGGCTGAAAGCGATCCCCGGGGCCTCCTGGCAAGTTTTCCCAAGGGCGCGATACTTGATGAGGCTCAGCGTGCGCCGCAGCTTTTCTCTTATCTTCAGACAAAAGTGGATGAGCAAATCGTACCCGGCATGTTTGTGTTAACCGGCTCTCAACAATTTGGACTTATGACGGGCATTGCCCAAACACTGGCGGGTCGCGTCGGGCTGATCCACCTGCTTCCTTTTTCCGTAAATGAACTTTCATCGGTACATCAGCTTCCGGAGTCTCTCGACGAGCTGCTTGTAAGGGGACTGTACCCACCGCTTTACGACCGCAACATTCTGCCCGTTGACTGGTTTTCCGGTTACATCGCAACATATATCGAACGGGATGCGCGACAATTGATAAACGTCCGCGACCTCTCTGCATTTCAACGCTTTGTCAGGATGTGCGCCGCCCGTACCGGTCAAATTCTGAACTTGTCATCGCTCGCCTCCGATTGCGGCATTACGCATAATACCGCGGCCTCCTGGATATCCGTTCTGGAGGCAAGTTATCTTATCCATCTACTCCGCCCGCACCATAGAAACTTCAATAAACGATTGATAAGGGCGCCAAAATTATATTTCCTCGATGTCGGCCTGGCGGCCGGGCTTCTGGGAATTCACACACCGGAACAGCTTATATTTCATGCCCAGCGGGGAGCGATATTTGAAACTTTCATCATTGCCGAATTTTTAAAGAACCGCTTCAACCAGGGGCTGCCATCAAATCTTTATTACTGGAGAGACAGCAAAGGTCTGGAAATTGACCTGCTACTGGAAGACGGCGAAAAGCTTCATGCCATTGAAATCAAATCCGGACAGACCATTGCTTCAGACTTTTTTCACTCATTAAAACTTTGGGGCAAGCTGGCCGGACAGACGGACTTGCCGGCCTGGCTTATTTATGGAGGCGATAAAGCGTTAATCAATGAAAACATTTCGGTTGTGCCGTGGAGGAATATTCCCATGACTGATTGTGTCGGAACTGAAGATCGGTGACGTTCACGGGAAAGCAGTTAACAATACTGCGAAAAACCGAGGTGAGTCAAGGCAGGAGAACTTGACTGGCAGCTCTATCTTGCTGCAAAGTTCGGGATGACGGCGGCAGACCCGCTCAGGTTTGTCACCCCGGGGGATTCATCCGGAGGCGCCCAGCAGGTTTGTTCAGACCCTCAAAGAGTTATTCATGGATGAGTGCTATTATGAAGGGGATGGAGGGACGAACGGTGAGGGGGAAATGCCCACTTTCGGTTGCGATCATTGCCAAAAATGAAGCGAAAAACCTTTCCGCCTGCTTAGAGAGCGTCTCTTTTGCCGGCCAGATTGTCGTGGTCGATTCGGGAAGCGCCGACGACACGCTGCGGATCGCCGCCGACTATGGCTGCGAGATATATCAGGAAGAATGGCGGGGGTTCGGTCCCCAGAAACAACTGGCGATAGACCGCTGCAAGCTGCCGTGGGTGCTTGTCCTGGACGCGGACGAACGAATTCCGGAGGAAACGGCGCGCGTTATCCGGGAGCTTGTAGCGGGGGCGGGGCAGGCCGCTGGCTTCAGCTTTCCCCGCCGGAATTATTTTCAGGGACGATGGATAAGGCATGCGGGCTGGTGGCCGGACAGGGTTGTGCGTCTCTTTAAAAACGGCAAGGGACAGATGACCGGGGCGATGGTGCACGAAGCCGTTGTTGTGGATGGTCTGGTTGAACAGCTTGCTGTCCCGATCGACCATTATACGGAAAGTCGTCTGGAGATGATTATCCCCAAGATAAATCGTTATTCCACGCTCGGGGCCGAGGAGGCTTTTGCGGCGGGCCGCAGGACGACTATTTTTGGGGCATTTCTGCGGGCAAAAATCACCTTTTTTCAGGATTATCTGTTCAGGGGCGGTTTTCTGGATGGTCCGCAGGGTTTTACTCTTGCCGTGACCGATTCGGTCAATAAATTCTTTAAGTACGCGAAGCTTGCCGAGATGAGCCGGGAGGTCAAAGGGCGCCGTAAGGACGGTGGGAAACAAGCATAAAAATGGCTAATTCTGGCGCTCTCGTCAAAAGTTTCTTAAACCGTCAAGGTTGAAAGCGTATGGATATATCGATCATCATCGTCAACTGGAACACGCGGGAACTGCTGCGAAACTGCCTCTCGGCGCTTGCGGAGACCGTCCGGGGGCTTTCCCTGGAGGTAATTGTCGTTGACAACGCCTCGGCGGACGGCAGCGTCGCGATGCTCCGGGAGAGTTTTCCCGCCGTGAAGGTGATTGAAAACCCTGAAAACAGGGGTTTCGGCGCCGC
Source organism: uncultured Syntrophus sp. (assembly GCA_964552725.1). GTDB lineage: Bacteria > Desulfobacterota > Syntrophia > Syntrophales > UBA5619 > DYTH01. Next base: position 8,150 of record CAZKHU010000074.1, on the reverse strand, counting down.
CAATAACCAGGCGCTCCGGGTCATGAAAGGCCGCTATGCGCTTTTGCTCAATTCCGACGCCATTCTTTGCAAGCAGGCCGTCGAGAGGCTGTTCGCTTTTATGGAGGACCATCCGGAGGCGGCGATGGCCTGCGGTCAACTGCTCAATGCCGACGGCAGCAGGCAAAACTCCATCGCCAATTTTCCCAATCTTTTTACGCTGCTCATGAATACGTCCCTTTTGGAGTACCTCTGGCCCGCTAAATTCCCGAGTAAGCGCTATAACGTAAACGTCCCCTTGGAGGTTGACTCCTGCATCGGCGCTTGCCTGATGGTACGCAAGCAGGCGATTGACGCGGTCGGGATGTTCGACGAGCGCTATTTTTTCTTTTTTGAGGAGACGGATTGGGCGCTTGCGATGCGCAAGGCGGGCTGGAAGAGTTTCTACATCCCGGAGGCGCAGATATACCATCTGCAGGGCCAGAGCATCGGCGGCAACATCCGTTCGCGGGTGGAATTCTACCGTTCGCGCTATCAATTTTTCCGGAAATGGAAAAGCCGCCCCGTTTATCTGCTTTTTCGCCTTGTCATCAGCGTGCGCCTTTTTATAAACTGGGTTCTGACGACCTGCGGCACCCTTCTGACGCTCGGGTTAAACAGAGAATTACGCGATAAATTCGTGGTCTATGGAAAGCTTTTGGCCATGCATCTGACGGGGGTTTTGTGAGCGGGAAAATGCCCTCAAACGAGCCAATTGCAAAACTCCCCATTCTTGTCATTCCCGCAACGATTCTGAGCGGGAATCTGGTTCTAACTGCTTGAAAAACCATATTCCCGATAGAGACATTCGGGAATGACAAATGGTTTTGCAATTGCCTCAAATGTGTGAATTTGGTAAGGACGGTATTTGGCGTAACGGAAAATTTTCCGCGTCAGTAAAAATAAGGTGAGCCGATGAGCTGTTATGCCGCTGGGGTGGAACTGCCGGACGTTTCTGTTATTATCGTCACATACAATACGGCGGACCTGATCGGAGAGTGCCTTTCTTCCGTGGAGCGGGATGAAGGCCCGGCGCGGGAGATCTTTGTCGTCGATAACGCCTCGACGGACGGGGGCGCGGAGCTGCTGCGCAAGAATCACCAAAAGATCAGGCTGACGGCAAATAAGGAAAACCACGGATTTGCCGCCGCCAACAACCAGGTTCTGCCCCTCTGCCGGGGGCGATATATCTTCTATCTCAATCCGGACACTAAACTGGTGGGGTCCGGGGTTATCGGGAGGTGCGTCCGGTTTATGGATGCCAACCCGAAAATCGGTCTGGCCGGCGTCAAATTAGTCAATCCTGACGGAAGTTTGCAGGAATCTGTTTCCCTCCGCTATCCAGGGCAGAAGTTTGCCGGAGCGGAGGTTGCCGGGCTGAAGGGAAAAATCGCCTGCGTCATGGGCGCCGGGATGATTGCCCGTACCAATTTGATTAGGGATCTCAATGGCTTCGACGAAAGCTTTACGCTTTACGGCGAGGATCAGGATCTCTGTCTGCGGGTAAGGCGGGCGGGTTATGAGATCGGGTATATCGAAGACGCCGTCGTTATGCATTATGGAGGTCAGAGCGAACGGCGGTCGCTGCCTGCGGAGGTGTGGAGAAAAAAGACTTTCGCGGAGTACCTGTTTTATCGTAAACACTACTCGCCCGGCGCCGTCGCCCGGATCCGCCGAGCCGATCTCCGGAAGGCCCATTTCCGGCTATTTACGCTGAGGCCGTCTATCCCATTCACCAAGGACAAGGCAATCGCGGAAGGAAAACGGATAAAATACCGGGCGATTTGCGACACGCTAAACGAGATGACGCAGAACGAGGTGATTGATGGAAAGAGCTGAAAAACGTTGCATCCTCTGCGACAGTTCCGCGAGAAGCCTTCTTTTTCAACAGGGGCAATGGAGCGTTTACCGCTGTAATGAATGCGGGCTGGGCGTTCTCGATCCGCGTCCGGATCCGGAGGAGTTGAACGAGCTTTACCGCAGCGGTTATTTTGAAAGCCAGTACGACGAAGGTCTGAAGATTGACTCGCCGGAGCTGAAAAGACGTATATCCCAGGAAAAACACCGGATCCGTTTTTTTCGCGGGATAAAAAAAACTGGCATAATTCTCGATATCGGCTGCGGCATGGGGTATTTCCTTTATGCCTGCCGGCTTTTCGGCTACCAGGTTGAAGGGATGGACATATCCGCCGATTCGGCCGCCTATGTCCGCAAAACGCTGGGGATCCCGGTAGCGGTCGGGGTTGTGGACAATGTTGATTATCCGCCGGAGTCATTCGATGTCATTACCATGTGGCACTTTCTCGAACATGCGCGCGAGCCGGCAAAATACCTGCAAAAGGCCCAGCAATGGCTGAAGCCGGACGGAATCCTCGTTGTTGATGTGCCCAATTATGAGGGGACGGACGCTAAAAAAATGTGGGCTCAATGGAAGGGGTGGCAGCTTCCGTATCATTTTCATCACTTTACTCCGAATACCCAGAAGCGGTTCCTTGCCAGGTATGGGTTCGATACGATACGCGATAAAAGTTATCTTTCCGAATATGTCAAGGAGCGGCTCGACAGGAAAATGCTGCTGAAACCCTTTTCCCGGATGATTGCCCGCTGTTATTCGGGCCACAGTTATGCCGTCGTTGCGCAAAAAAGGAGCGGGCGGCGAGGATGAGGGCTTTATGAATAAAAACGGCGGGTATCTGGATGAGTGCCTGCGCAGCGGCGAGTTTCGCTTCGCGAGGCTGGATATGCCGGATATCGACAACCAGCCGGTTATTGATGCCAACGTTCCCGAAATTGTTGAGCAGGAAACCTGCCTTTTTCACCAAAGCGTCGCAAAAGCAACCGACTATGCGGAGCTGTTGGACGGATATCTTTGCCGGGGGATGGAGGGTAAATTGCCGTCGCCGGTCGTCCGTTTTGCCGACGGGGAGTATGCCTTCTACAATTTCACCCTGGGCTGCAACGGCCTCTACAAACAGGCTGAATCCGTAGCGGCGATCCGGCGGGCCATGCCGATGCATATCGAGGCGTTAAAAAGGCTTGCCGCAAGGGGCAGGCTGGCGCCTCTGGTTTTCCACGGCAATATCGAACTGAACCGAAGAAATAGTTTGTTATCATTTTTCAAAAGATTCAAAAAAGCGCCCACGGCCTCTTCCTTCTGGGATTTCCTCTGCCTCAATGGCGCAGCTATCAACGGGAGCAACTATCTGCCTTTTTATGCAGTTTATGCCTATCTGACCTCGGAGGCCTTTGCCCGTGCCGTGGATGGGAAAAGGCTGTGCATTCTTAATTCGGAGTACAATCCAGAGATGTGCCGCCGTTGGTTTGCCGTTTTTTCGAGTCGGCCGGAGATCGTTTTTACCGAAATCCCCGCTGAATATGTGGCGACCCGTTGGGATAAAATCAGGGAGGATATCCTCAAGAGGGTGCCGCCGGATGCTGATCTCTGTCTCGCCGGCGCGGGCGTCGGGGCGCTGATGATCTGCGTCGATGTTGCCGAACGTTTCTCCATCCCCGTGATTGACGCCGGGCATATCCTGAACATGATGAACGGGCGGGAAGATAAGTCGAACGGGGCGAGGATGTACACAATCAGGAATTCCCGGCGGCTTTTATCCGGTACAGCAATCTAAAATAAGCCATGGATGATCCATTAAAAAAGACTCGCAAAAAATTTCGCCAGTGGAATAACACGAGGAGGCTCAAGGCGGAGCTTGCCGGCTACGAGGCCGCCTTTGAAGCGCGGCGCCTTAAGATTCCCGATGACGCCGCGATCCTCTCGGCAATCAAAGGACGTTTTCCCGATCTTGCCCCGAAACCGCCGGGCGAGCTTTCCATCATCGCCATTTTTCACAACTACAACTGGGAAAACTCTTCGCTGCTGCCCGCGCTGGAAAAGCTCGGGCGGGTGCGTCATTACGACTGGTTCGACGAGTTTCCCCACACCCGCCATGATTGGCGAAAGAGCCTGAAGGCGAAGATGAATCGGAATCTTGTCGAGCGTGTAGGGCGCTGGGCAAAAGCGGAAAAGCCTGACGTTATTTTTACATATCTCTCCGGGGAGATAGTTTCCCCGGAAACGATCAGGGCCCTTCGTTCCTGGGGAATTCCGCTGATTCACTTCAGCCTGAACGACAAGGAACATTTCGTGGGCAAAGTCAGAGGTGGGCTTGCCTTCGGCTCCCGGGATATCTGTCCCCTGTTCGATCTGTGCTGGACGAGCACAGAGGATGCCCTGAAAAAGTACTGCGTCGAAGGGGCGCTTCCCGTTTATCTTCCCGAGGGGGCCAACCCTGATATTCACAAGCCCTGCGATTGTGAAAAGACGATTGATGTCTCCTTCGTCGGCCAATGCTACGGCAATCGCCCGGAGACGATCAGTCGTTTGCAACAGGAGGGAATCCCCGTCGAGGCCTTTGGATACGGCTGGCCGAATGGTCCCCTGTCCACGGAGGAAATGGTCCATATCTACTCGAAAAGCCGAATAAATCTTGGCTTCGGAGGGATCGAGGGACATAATGAAATATTCTGCCTCAAAGGAAGAGATTTCGAGATCCCAATGAGCGGTGGTCTCTATCTTACTGAATATCACCAAGAATTAGAGCCAATATACGATCTCGGGAAAGAAATTGTTGTTTATCAAGGTTTTGACGATCTCGTGAGGGCGATTAACCGGCTCCTCGCGCATCCGGAGGAAGCCGAGGCTATCCGCGCCGCCGGGCGTCGGCGGGCCCTTGCGGACCATACCTGGGAGAAGCGGTTTGAGAAGATTTTTTCGCTGTTGAAACTTCTGCGCATTTAACAGCCCGGTGAATCCGCACAGAAGGATGTTTTTAACGGGTCATTTTTTTATTTTTGTCGGTGAAACAGCCATATAGTTGGCATTCTGAAAATTTTCCATGAAGGGGCTGTAGCTTCTGATCTCTAAACCTGTGGGCATTACTTTAGCCACCAGGAAGCCCCGATCTGTGAGAAACTGGTATAACTCCATCAGACTCGTATGAGAGTCCAGATTTGTGCCGCCATATTCAAATTGCAGAAAATCTATGAAATCATGGTTCAAATATTCGCCGAGGCCCTTAAAAGCGTTTAATTCATGACCTTCGATATCGAGTTTTATGAAGGCTATGTGGTTTATTTTTTTATCTTTTATGTAGTCGTCAAGTCTGCGAAGCTCAATCTCTGCAAATTTGTTCATTTCTGTATTGTAGTAATGAAGATTTCTCTGATACAGGGACGCCCCTTCGCTCTTTTCTTCATCGTAAAAGATTCTGGCTGTGCCGTTGCTGTCAGATGCCCCAAAATTATTGAGAATGAGGTTGTCCGATTGAGAAAATCTATTGGTAAGTTCAGCGAAACATGGTTTTGCAGGCTCGAAGAGATGAAGCTTTATTTTAATGTTGCGGGCAGCGGCAACGCTGGTCAGCATGGTGGAATACTGTCCTACGTTCGCGCCGACATCAAAAATCACCCTTTCGGCGTCAGTTTTCCCGAATTCTTCCAGGATATTTTCAACAAAACGTTTTTCGCCGTTTTCCTCAAATTCGCCAAGACGGTTCTTCTCGATTTTGTTAAAAAGATTCCATGCCCTGTCTCTTCTCTTCCTATTTATAAAGGACATCCGGGTAAACATTTTGATTTCCTTCCGTAAATAATTAATTTTAATGATGTAGGTAATTGCAAAACTACATTTCTGTCATTCCCGCGACGCTTCTGGGCGGGAATCCAGTTTGTAACTCCCTAAAATCATGGATGCCCGACAAGAGCATTCGGGCATGACGAAACGTTTTGCAATTACCTCGATGGTCTATAATGTTTTAAACAATGGCGGTTGCTTCTTCTCTTGGGCTGCGGCGTGTTATTGCAAACAGATGAGGTAATTGCAAAAGTCGCAAGTCTATCATTTCCGCCCCCGCCTGCGCGGGGGTAAACTTGATCTCCTCGGCTTCTTCGGGGCCGCTCGCCTTTCCGCCCCCGCCTGCGCGGGGGTAAACTCTGGGCGGAAATTCAGCATCTAACTGCCTTGAATCATGGATGCCCGACAAAAGCACTCGGGCATGACACGGAGTTTTGCAATTGCCTCAGATGAGTTACCCCTGCCAAAACATAACACAGAAAGAAGAAGCTTCGCTACAACTTATTCGAATTATAGATTAAGCAAATTGCCTTGGCGTAACTGATCTATATTATTCTGCTCGCCATGTGGAATACGCTTGATTTTTGGATACATATATTGATATGCAGACCAAGCGCAGAGACCCCCGCGTGCTTATTGGAGAATATGTGAGGTAATTGCAAAAATCCTTGTCATGCCCGAAAGCAAAGCTTAATGTTCATAGCGCTTTTTCACAATTGGAGCGTGGCTCAAAGCGTCCGATAGGCGCGGCGCTCGTGCTGCTGAATGTGATCCACCGCAAAGGGATTGAGGCTATTCTTTAGACAAAAGAGGTAATTGACGGCGAATTTATTGAGGAAAAAGCAATTGGCGATTCGTCAACACTAAAGACGAGGGCGTAAGCCTGTGCCGAAAAAACGCTTTTTAATTTAAATAGTGAATGTATCTGATTTTTTTGGCAAGCTCCCGTCCATTGGCCGGGTCTTGATAATCCAGTTGGGCGATATCGGGGATGTCGTCTGGACGTTGCCTGCGCTTGCCGCGATACGCAAAGCCTGGCCCGGCGTGGAGCTGTCCGTCCTGCTGCGGGCGGGGAGTGCCTCTCTTCTGGATGCCGAAATACTGCCACCGAAAACCTTCGAGGTTCCCCAAAGCGGAAAATCGCTTGTTAAAGACATTATTAGTTCGTTTTCACTGATATCATCGCTTCGCCGGGAACATTTTGACCTCGTCTTCGACTTCCGGGCGGATGAACGGGGGGGGTACATGGCCTTTCTGACCGGGTCGCCCCGGCGCGCCGCCCTCTATTATCCGTCTATGCGCGGTTTGCGCAACCATTTGTTTACCCACTTGGTCGGCTGGAACGGCAAGCCGCTCGCAGTTGGAGCGGCCGACCAGTCGTTGTATATCCTGCGGGCCTTCGGGATAGAAACCGAGGATGCCGTTCCCAGACTGAACCTGTCAGAAGGAGCGCGGCGGCGGGCGGTGGACATTATCGCCTCTCTGGGGCTTCCCGTTTTCCGGGGAGAGGCCGGCTTTTCAGCGGCCGTTGCGGTTGGCGGAAGCGCCGCAAAAAGCTGGATTACCCTGAACCCCTTTTCCCGCTGGTCATACAAGGAATGGGGGACTGAAAAGTGGGTGCGGATCATCGACTGGCTGTACGCGGAATATAAAATTAAAGTGGTCATCATCGGCTCGTCCGGTGAAAAAAAGCGGGCCGAGGCGATCGTCGCCGCCTGCCCCGGCGGGGCCTTCAGTATTGCCGGCGCCACGACGCTCGCGGAGCTTGCCGGCGTTCTTTCCTGCAGCCGCCTGCATGTCGGCGTGGATTCCGCCGCCCCGCACATCGCCGCCGCGGTGGGAACGCCGACCGTGACGATTTACGGCCCTTCCGACTGGCGCTACTGGACGCCGCCGGGAAAAAACAACCGCGTGGTCGTATCCGGCATGTCCTGTGCGCCGTGCTCTCTCAAGGGCTGCAACGGCGGCGGAAAGAGTCTTTGCCTGGAAACGTTGGAGGTAAGCCGCGTACAAGCTGTTATCAGAGAAGCGTTGGCGATGAACTTGTAAAAAGTGAACAGTGAAAGGCCATATTTAAATAAATGGAGGTACTTTTATGGAAATCATGGCACCCGCACCATCAGCAGCTCACGAAGAGGGCAAGCTCTACCAGGTCCCGATTATGGACTTTAAACCGGACCCTGACCAACCCCGGAAGGTGATCGACCCCGACGCCCTCGCGGAGCTTGCCGCCTCGATTGCAAAGCTTGTGGTCATCCAGCCGCTGCTTTTCCGCGAGGCAGGATGTGGCAATGGGAGGCAGGAAATTCTTTTGATGTAAAAAAGATGCAGAATACCCCTGTCAGAATACCCCTTGACAAGCAAAAATGGCCTCCCTATACTCCCACCACGAAAAAGGAAGTTCTTATCAATTCAATTCAATAATTGTTTAAATCTGTAAACATAAGAGGTAATTGCAAAACCATTTGTCATTCCCGAATGTCTCTATCGGGAATATGGT
>CAZKHU010000073.1:7070-15083 GCA_964552725.1 uncultured Syntrophus sp. | reverse complement strand
CGGCAAACGGCGACCGGCCGGCGCCCGGCAGCCGGGGACGAAGCGGTGAACCAGCCGGCGGCTCACGCCCTTCGCGAAACAGTGCCCCCTCTCAGCGTCGCAAGTCTCTTCCCTCATCGGCGGCGCGGCGCGCCTGGTGAAAGCCGCGCCCGGCAGCAGTTTACAAGAATAAGCCGCTTGCAGGCGTAATTCAGCAATCCCACCTCAACCGCAAGGAGTGTGCGCCCCCATCTGAAGCGTTCACCCCTTGCAAAACTTTTTGTTCATGCTAAAACAGACTCCCGGTTTGTTCGACGATGAGCAAACCGGCCCGTTTCCAGAATAACATCCGTGCAAGCCAGAGGTATTTATCCGTATTGTCGACAAACTCGTGAAAGGAGAAGCAATGCCATGAATGAATCCCCGCATCGATGGACCTTTGCCCGTATTGGCGGTGTTGACCAGGTGGTTCTCAGGAGCGGCGAAGATATCGCCAATCTTCGCGATCTGGATCAGAAGCTCTGGGCGGTGCTTACCATGCCTGCCCGGCAGCATCTGATGCGGGACACTCTCGAATATCTCGACGCCGACAGGGATGGCCGCATCAGGGCGCCGGACATCCTGCGCACCGTTGATGAATTGGAGATGGCTTTGTCATCGCTCGATCTCCTCCTGGAGCAGTCGGATAGAATCTCTACCGCTCAGACAGCCGATGAAAGCCTGCGACAAACTATTGTCAAGGTTCACGATGTTATCGCTGCAACTTCCGCTGCAGCCGTAAAGGGCTCTTCCAAGGAGATCAGCGTCGATCTGACCGGCATCGACAAGGCAATTGGCTTGTTTTCCATGCTGCCGCTGAACGGCGATGGCGTGGTTGTCCCCGAATCGACGGAGGACCCCGGATTGCGGCTTTTCATGAAGTCGCTTATTGACGCCGGCTACTCCGTGCCCGACGCAAGCGGCGCCCCCGGGCTCGATGTCGCCTGTATCGACCAGTTCATCTCGGATGCGAAGGCATTCCTTGCCTGGGCCAATGAACAGCAGGCAAATCCGGAGCTGCTGCCTGCCGGTGAAAAAAGCGGCGATGCCCGTTCACTTTTTAACGATGTGCAGCCACGGATTGATGACTATTTCAGGCGCTGCAAGATTCTGGCGATGGCGGGAGAAAAGGCGGCGACCAGCGATCTGGCGGCGGCGTTTTCCTCCGTTCTTTCGCAGGCGGCCGCTCCCGATTCAGAAGCGCTGAAGGCCCTGCCCGTCGCTTTTCCGGTCGGTGACGGGATATTGCGTTTGAACCGGCCGCTGCATCCCGAATATGAAAAAGATGTTCGCACCTTCTTCTCCCTCGTGCCGTTTCCCCGGCAAAATAACGAAGAAGTGACCGCCGGGGAGTGGGAGACGGTCAAGTCCCGGTTTGCGGCCTACGAAACATGGCTTGCTTCAAAGCCCGCGGTCAATGCAGAAATACTGGGAGTGGATGTCCTTTTGTCGCTGATTGAAAGCCCTGACTTTGCAAAAATAACTTCGCTGCTGGAAGCCGATAAAAATATGGCGGATGTTCCGGTGCAATTCCTGAAACTGCGCGCCATCGCATTGCTGAAGCGGGATTTCATCCAGATACTGAAAAATTTTGTAAATCTCGATAATTTTTACCTCGACAGACGGGGTATTTTTCAGTCCGGCAGACTTTTTCTCGACAGCAAGGAAATCGAGCTCTGCATCGATGTCACGAACGCCGCGGCCCATGCCGCCACCGCCGGACTCTCTTCGATGTATTTGATATATTGCGATTTGACGAAAAAGGATGGAACGAAAAAAGCCATCTCTGCCGCCGTTACCGCCGGAGATGCCGACGACATTTTTGTCGGCAGAAACGGCATTTTCTATGACTCCGACGACAACGGCTGGGACGCGGTAATAACGAGGATTGTTGTCCAGCCGATCAGCATCAGGGAAGCCTTTTTCAGCCCCTACAAATGGTTTGTGCGAACAGTTGAGGGGCTGGCCATGAAGCGGGCCGCCGCTGCCGAGACGGAATCGATGAACAAGGTGAAGGATTCCGCCGGCGCTGTTGTTCCCGCGCCAGGCGGCGCTCCGGGAGGAGTTGGTCTTCCGGCGGCGGCAAAAAAGATCGATGTCGGCACCGTCGCGGCAATCGGCGTTGCCCTGGGCAGCATCGGGGCGATGGTGACCGGTTCCCTCGGCATTTTCTTCGGGATGGGCATCTGGATGCCGCTGGGCATTGTCGGGGTGATACTGCTCATTTCCGGGCCATCGATGATTCTTGCCTACATGAAGCTCAGGAAGAGGAATATCGGTCCGCTGCTGAATGCCGAAGGGTGGGCGGTAAACGGCAAATTGAAAATCAACGTTCCTTTCGGGGCAACGCTCAGTCACCTCTCGGCCCTTCCTGCCGGATCGTCAAGACAGCTTCATGATCCCTTTGCCGTCAGGGAAAGTCCCTGGAAACTATATATATATGGGGGCCTGATTATTATTGCGCTGCTCATTGCCTCATATTTTCTGGGCTATCTCGATTTTCTGCCGGCTAAAAAGTAGCCCCCTTTCGTCTGTAGAGGAGCTTTATGACACCCTTTGTCGATCGTCCCGCGGTGGAATGGCATAAGAAGACGGCAGACGAGGTTTTGCAGGAGCTGGGTTCCGGTACTGCCGGTCTCAGCGCCGGCGAGGCCGCATCCCGCCTTGAAAAATATGGTCCCAACGCGCTGCTGGAAAAACCGAAGCGGAGCGCGCTTGCAATGTTTATGGACCAGTTCAGGGATTTCATGATCCTGATTCTGATCGCCGCGGCTGTTGTTTCCGGCGCCATCGGAGAGCTTCTGGACACAGTGATAATCTTCGCCATCGTTTTTCTGAATGCAGTAATGGGCTTTATCCAGGAAAACCGGGCCCGGAAGGCGATGGAAGCCCTCAAAAGGATGGCCGCACCCTCTGCCGTGGTTATCCGGGATGGCAGGGCGGCGTCAATTCCGGCTTCAATGCTGACGCCGGGGGATATTGTCACGCTCGAAGCGGGCAGCGTGGCGCCCGCAGATTTGCGACTGATCGAGGTTGCCTCGCTGAAAACCGAAGAGGCTGTGCTGACAGGAGAATCGCTGTCCGTCGAGAAACACATCCGCGCGATACCGGAAGAGGATCTGCCGCTCGGCGACCGGAGGAATATGGCCTACAGCGGCACGGCTGTTTCCTATGGCAGGGCGCGGGGGGTGGTGATCGCGACCGGCATGGCCACTGAGCTGGGCAAGATCGCCGGGATGCTGCAGGACGAAAAAGAGGTGCAGACCCCTCTGCAGAAGCGTTTGACGGCGTTCAGCAAGAAGCTGGCCTGGGCGGTTCTGTTTATCTGCGTGGTTGTGTTCGTGTTCGGCTTGCTGCGCGGCGAGTCGCCGGCCCTGATGTTTTTGACCGCTGTTTCGCTGGCGGTTGCGGCTATTCCTGAGGCGATGCCCGCGGTAATCAGCGTGTCGCTGGCCCTCGGCGCGGGGAAAATGGTCAGGCAAAACGCCCTGATCCGCAAGCTTTCGGCTGTGGAGACGCTGGGGTCGGTAACGTATATCTGTTCGGATAAAACCGGAACGCTCACTCAGAACCGGATGACCGTCGAGGAAGTTTATCTTGACGGCGTCCTTATGAAGGCAGGTGAACTTTCCCACGGCCTGCCCCTCCACGAAATGCTGCTGAAGGGTTTTGTTCTGAACAACGATTCCCGGTATCACGAAAACGGTTGGCTCGGCGATCCCACGGAAACCGCTTTCTGCACCCTGGCTCTTGAGGGAGGTATGGACAAGCGCGACGTGGACGGACAGCATCCGCGCGTGGCCGAGCTGCCCTTTGATTCGGAGCGCAAACGCATGACCACCTTTCATGCCGGACAACTGGCCGCAGGGGAAGGTGGACGCTATTTTTCCGTTACGAAAGGGGCGGTTGAGGGGCTGCTGGAAAACTCGTCCTTTGTCATGACGTCCGCGGGGCCTGTTTCCGAGGGCAGGGAAAAGATACTTGCCATTGCCGAGGAGATGGCGGCGCGGGGTCTGCGCGTACTGGGGCTGGCCGCGCGGCAGTGGGACGATGTTCCCCGCCTGGCGGATTTTTCAGAGATCGAAAAAGAGCTTGTTTTCATCGGTTTGGCCGGGATAGCCGATCCTCCCCGGGAGGAGGCGAAAGCCGCCGTTGCGGAGTGCCGGAAGGCCGGCATCATTCCGGTTATGATAACCGGTGATCATCCAGTGACGGCGCGCAACATCGCGGAGCGTCTCGGCATCATTCAGTCTGGCGATAAAGATGGCATGATGACCGGCGTGGAGCTGGGAAAGATTTCGCCGGAGGATTTCGCGCGACGGGTGGAGCAAATCAGGGTGTATGCGCGGGTTGCCCCGGAGCAAAAACTCCTCATTGTGAAGGCGCTGCAGGAGCGTGGCCAGTTTACCGCCATGACCGGGGACGGAGTGAACGACGCCCCGGCATTGAAGCGGGCGGATATCGGCATCGCGATGGGGATAACGGGTACGGAGGTGTCGAAGGAGGCGGCCAGCATGATTCTCCTTGACGACAATTTTGCCACTATTGTGAAGGCAGTGCGCGAAGGGCGGCGAATATTCGACAATATCCGCCGCTTTGTGCGCTATGTGCTTACCTGCAATTCCGGTGAGATATGGACCGTCTTTCTCGCCCCGTTCCTCGGTTTGCCGACACCGCTTCTGCCGATCCAGATTCTCTGGATAAATCTGATGACCGATGGATTGCCGGGGCTGGCGCTGGCGGCGGAGCCCGAAGAGCCGGATATCATGAAACGGCCTCCCCGCAGTCCGGGCGAGAGTCTTTTTGCCGGCGGTCTGGGGGTTCACGCCGTCTGGGTAGGGCTGCTGATGGGGATACTCTGCCTCGGCACGCAAACCTGGGCAATCAAAACAGGGGCGCACTGGCAGACTATCGTCTTTACGGTGCTTTGCCTGAGCCAGCTTGGTCACGCGCTGGCAATCCGCTCGGAGAAGCGGTCGCTGTTTACGATGGGCATTCGCTCGAACATGCCGCTCCTGTATTCGGTGCTGCTGACCATTGTTCTGCAGCTTGCAACCATCTATTTGCCGTTATTCAACCGGATATTCCACACCGCGCCGCTCACGAAAACCGAGTTGGCTGTCGCTTTCGGGTTGGCGACGGTGGTGTTTCTGGCGGTTGAGGTGGAAAAACTGATCCACCGCTACCGGCTGAGGCGCCCCCGTTCATCAGTTGTGTTCTCTTTGAGATAGGGTTCTGATTCCGACGTTACACCGTTTCTCGCGCAGACAAGAAACGAGACCACCTCGGCTTCGAGGTTTCGCCTGTGAGTGATCGATCCGTGGCCGTTGGTGGACATTGAGCCCGCTGTTGGGCCCCGGATGCCCCAGAAACAAGTGTCCCAATTCATGCGCTATGTATGCAAATTGAACTACCGATAAATGATTGCGATTGATGTGAATTCAGTGATCCAGCCGGGAGCGGGCCGCTTCATTACTAAAAAGGTTTTGTTGTTCCGGATGATTTTCCATAGCCGTCTCTTCCGGGCTGCCCATTTATGAATCTACTGCCGAGTACGGCCGCTTAGCCGAAGCTTTAAAATCCTTCAATTCCGCACGACCGTCTCAATGTCGTGCACAACTTCAGAAAAGCGACCGCTGAATTTTCTTTCAATCTCATCCCTGCTGCCGACAATACGTTCGTAAATCGGATTGGCAAAAATGTCATCGGTTGTGATTTCCTTCCGGGCCTCAACATTGGCGGCAAATATCTCCTTGAGTCGACGGAGGGTTTTGATCTGTGAGTCATTGAAATCATAGGTTTGCAGATAACTTTCGATGCCGCGTTCGATCCGTTCTCGGCGGGAGGGTATCTTACGAATGCCCATGGCGTTCAGGAAGAAATCCCACATTGTTCCTTGAGGGAAATCATAAATGGCCTGCAACTGGGTCTCATCCAGATAGATCTCAGGATTTTTCGACCACTGGCGTATGGCATCAATCTCATCATCCGTTGGTGTGTAATCCGGCTCCCGACTGATTTTTTCCTTGAGGACCACAATCGGCCTCACCGTGGTTGTTTGTGCTTCTTGTTCAAAGATTCTCCGAGCTTCGTCAATGGGAATGTTGTCCTTGACCTGAACCGTATCGCCGTGGATCCAGACTCTCTGGATGAGTTTGGCAGGGTCCGGATTGTCGATGATAAACCATCCATTGCCGGTCCCTTCTCCTCCTACGTCGGCAGCGGCGCCTTTTCCTTCCCCATCCACGACCTTCACATTCGATTTCGGCGATCCTTTTCCGTTGTCATCCATTCGTTTGCAAAGACCGACGAAATCCAAAACCTTAAAACTGAACTTTCCCGTTTTCGGGTCCAGTCTCGTCCCGCGGCCGAGCATCTGGATATATTTTCCCACCGATTGCGTCAGCGCTGCAAAGGCGATGTAACGAACGCAGGGTATGTCCACGCCGGTGCTCATGATGTCGACGGACACGGCGATATGGGGATTGCGATATGGCCGTTTGAACCAGGTTTTGAAGGTCTTGTTCAACTCGCCGTTTTCGGAGATGATGGCCTCGGCATAACGGGGGCTGCCCTCGCTCCCGCCAAATTCACGGTTCAACTCTTCCACGAGCATCAGGGCGTGGGCCTGGCTGGCGGCAAAGAGAATCATCTTTTCCCCGTATTCGGTATGCTTGCGCACTTCCTCGGCGATGCGCTTCGCCCGCTCTTCGGAGAGAAACTTCTTTTCAAGCTGTTCCAGGTTGACGTTTTTCGTGCGCCCCAATTCGATTTTCCTTCGTTCGTCGGGATCGAAGACGTAGCTGAATTCGACGCCCTTCTCTTCCGCCACCTTTGTCAGGTGGGTCAGAATCTCATAGGGCTTGTACGGCGCAAGAAAACTCTCCTCGATACCCCGCTCTAAATCGAAAGCGTAGTCCGGTTCGTCGGTTTCACAGCCGAAGAGCTTGTAGGTGTCGAGAATGGCCAAATCGTCTTCAGATACATTGGCGCCCTTCGCTGCAATGGCCTTTCGGGGTGTTGCCGTGAGTCCGATGCGGGGGCACAGGAAATGATCGAAGATGAGCCTCCGGTTGATATTGATAGAGCGGTGGCACTCATCAACGATGATTAGATCATAAAAAGTACTGGGGATGTCCTGAAAGATATTCTCCAAGGTATCGATGACCACCCCATGGATCTTCACGTTTTTCTGTTGGCGGTAATTGGACGTTCGCAGCCTTGCGGATGGATGATCGTTGCTGATCAGGCTGAAGCCGTCATCAAGGGCCTGCTCCGCCAGAAGGACCCGGTCCACGACGAAGAGCACCCGTTGGGCTAGGCCGTGATCCAGGAGGGCCTTGACAAGCGCCACGGCAGTCCGGGTTTTGCCAAGTCCCGTGGCCATGTGGACCAACATCTTCTCTTTGCCTGCTCTGAATTTTTCTATGAGTGTTTGGATGCATTCGATCTGAAAATAACGGTCCTTTCCGGCGGCGGGGTCATAACCTCCGGCGATGGTTCGATCGATGACCATGTCCTTTTCCTGGTCACGCTTTTTCCCTTGTTCGATTTTGAGCTTCATCTCCTCCAGGGTCATGAAGCCATTGACTCGGCGGAATTCGCCTGCTTCGAGTCCCTTCCATGCCGTGTCGTAAAAGAGAATTCGCTCCGCGGAACAGGCGTATAAGAAACGGGGGCGAAGAATTTGATTGTAGAGGGTTCGTAGTTTGGTCAGGGCTTTTTTTTCATCGTCCAGCTTGTTTTCAAAGACGGCCAAGGGAAGATGGTTCAAATCGGTGAGGACGATATCGGGCTTGATGCTCTTGATACTCGGAAAGGTCTTCTGCTGTTCCGGTGTCAGAGCGTAAGACTGCTGGTAGAGTAACGTGTCTTCCGGTTTCCAGCCGTATTTGTTCTGCAACGAATCAATCACCTTGAGATCCGTAGAGGTAGCCTCATTGATTTTCATGGATTGCCGTTCTCCTCGGTTTTTTCACCCCAGATTTCCGCCAG
>CAZKHU010000073.1:0-6970 GCA_964552725.1 uncultured Syntrophus sp. | reverse complement strand
CCGGATGGCTGCATAACTCGTCGCACCCCGAACATAAGCCCGGACCTGCTCTTCGACGCGCTTGTCTGAAAGTACGACGCTCAAATACTCCGGCAAAAGCTTTTTTGCATCGATGTCGTACAGGAAGTAATGGGAACTGACGATGGCGCCGTCTCCATCGGGTGGGACAACGCCGTAGCCGCCGTTTTTGGCGTCTATCTCGGCCACAAGGAGTTGATTCTCTCGCACTACCTGCTGGGTTTTCGTCTTGATATCCTCTCCCTGAGAATATTCCCGAAACACAACGCCCTGCCCATGTAGTTTGCAGGTCAGGAGTTTGTATCGCTTGTCGTCCTCTATGGTGATCGTTCCATTGGCTGGTGTAATCAGCTCCCGTAATTCCACTTTCGGAAAGGCATGGCCGCTCTTGAGAACGGCATCCAGTCTGATTAAATGATCATTCTTTTTCCGATCGTCGCCGTTCATCCGGGCGAAGTATTCCCTTGCCATATCCACATGGAGGGCGCATCTCGGATCAAACGAGGCCAAAATCCGTACGACAAGGGCCGGGTCTGCCGTTTGCAGCATTTCGTAACGCTGATCAAGAGGTCTGTCATTGTGCAGTGTGACGTCGTTCAAAACCTTCTTCCATTCAGCGATCTGCCGATCCGTCAAGTCACTGAGATAGTTCTGAAGATTAAGGGAATACAGATGGGCCTTTTCGATATTTTTAGCGATCTCGTTACGGATTTGATTTTCGAGATTATCATTGAATTGTTTCAGTTTATCCCGATAATCTGCCTGTGTGAGCTTGCCCTTGGAGATTTTTTCATCGAGTTGTTTGAGGAGGTCTTCCCGTTTCTTCTTGCTCCGGTTTTCAAGGGCTGTCCGCGTTTCTCTGCGAATTCGTTCCTTGACCCTAGGATCGAGAATCTTTATCCACTCCGACGGGATGATGTAACTATTGGCTGATGGGGTCGGCATTTTATCTTGCTGGATGTATTGATGAAAAACATCGATGATCTCTGGAAACTGGCACCCCGCGATCGATTTCCGATTCATCCCCATGCTGTAGCCGTCGTTCTCGACGCGGTAATGCCAGACAAAGTCAGTGGGGCCTCCTTTCTCGAAATAGAGGATCGAGGTCTTGGCGCCCTGGCCGCCCTTGCTCACGAAGACGCCTTGAGGCAGGCTTATCACGGCCCGGAGTTTTGCATCCTCCAGGAGCAACTTCCTGAGCGCCTTGGCGCTGTTCTGATCCCAGGTGAGGAGGCCTTCGGAAACTACAACGGCGCAACGTCCTCCTTTTTGAAGCAGTTCAAACATCAGTTTTACGAAGAGGATGGTCGTTTCCGTTTCTTTGGAATGCTCTTCCCAGATGTTGGGATAGGCCGGCTGATCCCTCTCGGCGCCGAAGGGCGGATTGGCGATGACGACGGATTTGGAATTCCCGTCCACCGCGGGGTTAAACATCTTCAGCGCATCTCCCTGTTCGATGTTTTGCGGGTTCAAGCCGCGGATGTACATGTTGATTGCCGCCATCTTGCGGATCATGCCCAGGTATTCGATTCCGCTGATGCCTGCCCGATAGAAGGGATTGACAACGTCCATGGTGGGCATATCGGCCGGTGTTTTCGCGAAGTATTGCTGAAAAAAAGCCTGAAGTTCAGGATGGGCTTTAATCCCCGGCCATTCATTTTCCCGGGTTACCTTTTCCAAGACATACTGAAAAGCGTCGAACAGGAAGCCGCCGGTCCCGCAAGCAGGATCAAAGATGACATCTGAAAAGTCAGGATCCACCAAGGCCACTATCATCTGTCGGATGTGATCCGGTGTACGGTAAAGACCAATATCCTTTGTCCCGCCTGTCTCGGATAGGGCCGATTCGATAGCGTCGCCAAGCAGGTCCGTGGACAGGATTCTCTTTTCATCAATTTCGGCAATAAGGCCAATCACCTCCGACATCATGCCGCCTTTGACATTGGCTGTGAAACTGGAATTCGCAAAGACCTCCTCGATGAGCACCAGTTGATCTTGGACTTTCTGGGGTAGATTTCCCTCAAACACGTGACGCGCTTTCGAGATGATGGCGGCGTAGAACGGGAAAAATTTCTGGTTGAGTTCGGCCAGGATCTGCTCGCCGGTTAGACTCTGGAGATATGAGAAGAGAAGCCTGTAATTATCCTCTTCGAAAAGTTTCCGGAGATTCTGAAAGGTGTCGTCCTGCTTGAGCTTGACCTCGAAAATCCGGAGTAGAAGGAGCTCGATGATGTATTCCACCCGCTGCACAGGCGTCCCTGCCGGTCTTAACTTGTTGTGCAGCTTCTTCAGGATACTGTTGGTATCGTTATCGGCGTAATGAACGGTTGATCGGGCCATATCCTACCTTTATGAATCTATAAGAGGTCGTTGACGTTTATCTCTTGAACGAGCATCAGTTTATAAAGATTGGTAAGCGCGTATACCCCATGGTCATGTCCTCCCGTCATCGATCAGCTCCTCCGGTATTACATGCAGTTGCAGCCGCCATCGTTGTATGAATTTTCCATCGGTCGGCATTAAGTGATCCAGGCGCACAAACGTTTCCGTCATGCCTTCCCGGAGCGGCTCTCTCAATTTGATTATGTTTTTTTGACGCATGCCAACTGATTCTGGCACATCTTCGCAGCGTTCTTTTCAGTATGCTAAAAATTATTTTTCAATGCTATATGTCACCCAATTTCTGACGTAATTCTTTCTCCGATGGCAATGTCAGTTTATATTTGGATGCAAAAACCTTATTGGTCAAGCCTCCCAGGACATATTTGGCAAAAATGTCATCTTTCCCGGCGCAAAGAATCAGGCCGATGGGATCGTTCTCGTCTGCCTGTTTTTCATTTTCCCGATAGTAATTCAGATAAAAGTTCATCTGTCCGGCGTCGGCGTGATCCAATTCTCCTCTTTTCAAGTCTATGAGCACAAAACACCGAAGGAGGCGGTTATAGAAAACTAAGTCGATATAATAATGGCGATTGGCGATGGTTATCCGCTTCTGGCGGGCCACGAAAGAAAATCCCTTCCCCAATTCTAACAGAAATGACTGAAGCTTGTCGATCAGAGCCTGTTCCAGTTGATTTTCCGTATAGGCCGTTTCCTCTTTGAGATTCAAGAATTCCAGGATATAGGGATCTTTGATGGCATCTTCCGGCTGCTCAACGATCTGTCCCTGCC
This sequence comes from uncultured Syntrophus sp., assembly GCA_964552725.1. GTDB lineage: Bacteria > Desulfobacterota > Syntrophia > Syntrophales > UBA5619 > DYTH01. Next base: position 3,781 of record CAZKHU010000073.1, on the reverse strand, counting down.
TTGCCATCCGCATAACGGCCCGGGAATCCTTGCTCAACGCCAGACGTTCAAAAAGCATCGCGTTTATCTGCCTTCTCAGTTCCCTCACCGACCAGTTGTTTTTAGAAGCCTCTTTTTCATAGAAGGAGCGGGCGAGAGGTTCGTCCACTTTCAGCAACTCACAGTAATGAGACCAGGGGAGCAATGGCGTAAAATTGTCTGGGGAAACAACTTGGTTTGCAGATTCGGCAGACACTGTCTGCCGAATTGGCAGCGCAAGATAAAGGCCCCTCATGTTTCTGAGATTTCTTTCTGAAAAACCCCTGCCAAATCTGCCGGTCATGTCTTCCGCTAATTTTACGATAAGCTCTTCACCATAACCGGCTCGTTTTTTCCCGGCCTGCTCATATTCAACGATCTCTCGCCCGATCTCATAATAGGCCGTGACCTGCGTCAAATTGATGTCCCGAATCGCCCTTGATCTGGCCTGGGCAAAGATGGCGGCAACACGATCGAGAAGATTGTCGTAATCTCGATGTACGATTTCATTTTTTCGCATAGATGTTCACCACTGATGAATTTGATGTCATTATCACTTCAATGGCAGGGCTTTCCATTGTCGGCCGCGCCCAGGGCAAACGCGATGAAACTTTTCCGACAGGGTCTATTGTTAGTAGAATTGTTTAATCCAATCTCCGAATATTGCAGTTAACAAAGTCATTTCTCTTGAATAATTAGATTTATTCCGTATCGCCGGCACAAGTTTATTGATAAGCCTGAGTAGCTTTTATTGTTTATCATCCGCACCCAATGCCCGCCTCGAAGTCCGCCGACCGCCGATGTTGAAAATTTTTTTCCGGACTCATTCGTAAGAAAGGCGAGGTCAGACGACATTAAAAAGGCCCCCCGGCCGGATCAGATAAATGTTAAAGATAGAATATAAGCGGGTAGAAATAATCAGATAAAATTACCCTCGTCAAGGATTATTTGGGACTGTCAAGCAGTCAGACGTTAATTCCGAATTCAACGATCCGGCAGCCCCCGTTCATCCCACCCACGTAATCTGTAGTAATCATGTATCATTTTGTTAAGGTCATCTTTCGAAACAGTTTTGCCGCTCTCCGGGAGGGGCTCGTTGTGGAAGCGGGCCGGCAGTGAATCGTCATGCGGCGTCATTCCTTCCCGCAGGTTGAATTCCCGGCAGCGGGAGAGAACGCGGCCGGCAAACCGGCTCAGCTCATATTTTCCCCAGGAGAGCCCGGTTGTCATATGCACGATGCGGGAGAGTTCCCTCCAGGAATAGAGATCACGATAAAAACGGCAGGTGATCAGGCAATCGGCCACCAGCAGACGATCCTCGAAATCAATGAATAATTCCGCCTTGCCGCTGATCTGATCGGGGGCGATTATTCCTGCCAGTTCCGCCTTGTAGAAGGTGGAACGCAGGTGGCAGGCGCCCCGGTCGGAGGTGGCGTAGGCAAGCCCCATCCCTTTGAATACCCGTGGGTCGTAGCCGGCCGGCTCCATTCCTTTGACATGGATGGCGATATCCTCCAGCCCCCACTGGGCGGCGGCATTGCGGATGCCCTCGGCCAGAATCGCCCCGATTCCCCGGCGATAGGCGATCTTTTCCAGCAGTGTGGCGATCGCGGTGGTATCTCCATAAGAAAATTGCCCTTTTATCTTGCCGCGGCGCGCGGCCTCGATCGTCAGGCCGGCCAGATTGCCGGCGGTGATCGTGTCGATTCCCAGCCTGTCGCAGATATCGTTTAAATAGATGATTTCCTCCACGCTCTTGACGAGACACAAGCCTCCAAAGGCGTACAGTGTTTCATATTCAGGTCCTTCGATCTTCAGCCCCTTGTGGGGGCCTTCCTTGACGGTGCTCAGCCGGCCGCAGGCGATAAAACAGCGGGAGCAGGCCCGCGGGGTTACGTCGCACCGTTCGTTCAGCGATTCGGCGCTGATCGCCTCCCAGCCGTCGAGGACACCTTTTGACCAGTACCGGGTCGGAAACGCCTGCGCCTTGTTCAAGACCTCCACCATCATCGGCGTTCCCAGCTTCCGGTATTTGGCGGCTCCGACATCGGTTTTGCCCTTCTCCAGGATCTCCCGGGCGAAGGCGGCGGCCTCGTCGGGAAAGGCAAGGGGGCGTTTTTGATTTCCATGAAAACAGAGGGCCTTGATCTTCTTCGATCCCATTACCGCCCCGACGCCGGTGCGCCCCGCCGAGCGCCAGTAATCGTTTTCAATCACCGCGAATCGAACCAGATTTTCGCCTGCCGGGCCGATGACGAGCGCAGCAGCTCTTTCCGCGGTTCCCCCGACGCGTTTTTTGCCGATTTTTTCGAGAACCCTGTCCTCCGTGGCGTAGGTGTCCAGGCCCCACAAATCTGCCGCGGAATGGAAGCGGACGGTTGTATCGCTGATCTCGATAAATACCGGTTCCGGTGACTTGCCTCGGATAATGATCGCGTCGTAGCCGGTTCGACTGATTACTTCAGCAGCTTTGCCCCCCGCATACGATTCGGAGTAAAGCCCGGTCTGCGGGCTCTTCGTGAAAATCCCGTGGCGGCACGAGCCGTAGACCGGGGTATCGGTCGCCGGGCCAAGCGCAATGATCAGGTTATTTTCCGGAGCCAGCGGATCGACGCCGGGCGGGTTTTCCTCCAGCAGCAGCTTGGCGCCCAGACCTTTGCCGCCGAGATTCTCTTCCAGCTCACTGTCGGACAGCGTCCTGATTGAAAAGGACAGCTCGCTGACATCGATTCTTAGAAGACGATTGAAAAAACCGTACACGGCATTCTCCTTTAAATTTTATTGTTACCATGTTTTACCTGAAAGCCCGCCCTTGGCGAGCGGCGAAGGAACAATTTTCCTGAATTCAGACAAAACGAGGTTCTCTGCAAACTGTCTGCTTCATGCGTTGCGATTAAATCCGGACCGTTTGCCTGTGATCTGTTCGATATCGACCCTGATAACGGTTATTTTCTTCAGATCATCCCCGGTCAATTCAACGAGGTTATCGGTGTATTGACGCATGATGATCCTGAGCCCCGCAATCTTCTCCTCGATATCTTCAAGAAAATGGGCAGTTCCGAATCCGATCACGCTTTGATAGCGCATGGTGAACGAGCAGGCTTTTGAAGTGGCAATAACTTCGCAGTCTGTTGCAAATTCAAAGCAAATTCGGGGGTTGCCCTTGAGGATTTCAATCTTCTTTCCCTCTTTGGCGCTGTGCAGGTAAATGTTTTTCCCGTCGTAGCCAAAGGACAGGGGAACTACATAAGGCATTCGGTCTTCGCAGATGGCGATTCTGCAGGCGAGGGATTTATGGATAATGGAGTCAATAAGCTTTCGATCCGTTATTTCCTTGTCCGTTCTTCTCATGGCCCTTCTCCGGTTTTCGATGGTTAAATTACGAAAAAATTCCTTGACGGGCGGCGGCTCTTCTCTCTATATACCCGGCGCGGGAATGATCAACGGGCGCTTTCATCTCCCGTTTTTAAAAAACTTGCAACAGCAACTTTGGCGGCAATTGATAAGATAAAGTCCTATGGAACAAGGCAAAACGGCAATCAGACCGGGGATGTCCCTCGATGTTTTAGATGAGGACAGACGTATGAAGTCCATCGCTTATGACGTGCTTGACCGCCGGATCATTATTGCCCAGACCGCGCCGCCGCTTAACAAATATAATTTAAATCGCGAAATAACGCTAAGCTTTATTATTAAGAAAGGCGGGAACCCTTTTCGCTATGGGCTGCAAGCCATTGTAACCGATTTTATTTCTCATTACCGG
>CAZKHU010000072.1:0-15101 GCA_964552725.1 uncultured Syntrophus sp. | reverse complement strand
GCTGATGTTTTTGACCGTGTAGGTGACGGTAACGGAGGCGCTCACCTGACCCGCCGCAGGCACCGTAATCTCGGTTACCGCCAGATCCGTCGGCGGCGCCGCATCGATAATCAGCGGAACCGTTACTGCGACGCCGGTAGCGTTGTTACCCTCTTTATTGCCCTCATAGACAAATCCGTAGGGATGCGTGGCATTGGGAACATCGGTCAATACCAACACATAATAGGTACCCAAAAGACCCCGCGGCACCATGAAGGTGGAAGGCACGGTATAGAAGGCGTTGCCCGGCAGCGCGCCGTCATGGCTCACCTGCCCCAGGAAATGGTCGCTCTTCACGTCAAGGTACTTGTCGCGGGAAAGAAAGATATAATCGGACCAGAGATTCTGCCTGTCCGGCACCGCCCCGCCGGAGGAGTTCGTGACCGTATAGGAGACGCCGAACTGCCGCCCCGAAATGGCATGCCCGTCTGCGGCGTCCTGGCTCCCCGTCAGGGTCACGCCCGTTACCTGCAAATCGGGCGAATCGACCAGCGTGATCGTCAGCGTGGTATCGATAATATTGTCCGCCTCATCCTGGAATTCCTTCACCTGCCCCATCATGTTCCAGGCGGAAGGGGGAATCGGAGACTCGATGCGGATATTGCCGGTAGTCTGGGGATAGGGCAGCGACCGGCTGAAATATTGGCTGACGTTGTAGGGTGAGTCGATGTAAACGAGGATGTGGAAAGTCCCCTGGATATCGTCGGGGAGCCGCACCGTGGCGGATACCGTATATTCCGCGCCCGCTTCCAGCACGCCGGTGTGGCGCTGCTCGCCGATCAAAAGATCGTAGAGATCGATGGAGCCGTCCTGGGAGATGTAAATCCGGTCGTACCAGAAATCGCCCCGGGTGGCCCTTTCGCCGCCGTTTCTGACCGTCCAGGAGATGTCGATGGTCTGCCCGGAATCGGCGGCTGACGGAATCACGAGGGAACCGGCTTTCACCTGCAGATCCGGCTCGCGGTAAACCACCATCATTTCGTTCGAAGCAACGTTATTGAGCTTGTTTGCGGCTTCCCCCTCGTAAACCCGGGTCCTGACGTCCGTCGGCCAGTCGGGGAAATCCATGCCGGTCAGGGCGTCTATCCCGCCCCAATTGTCCTCTACATAAGGACTGCGGTCGGTGAAAACATAGACGTACCGCCGTCCCTCGCTCCCCACGGGCAGATTGACCGCAAGCGATGCCTCATAACTCTGCCCGACACCGAGAGGTGTGGAAGACACGTGCACAACGCTTCCCACAAACTGGGCCCGGTCGTAGATGAAGGTCGGGTCGGGAGAGACATAGACATAATCCGTCCAGCGCTCGGTGCCCTTGTAAACATCATAGGCGCCGATATTGGTCACGCTCCAGGAAACGGAGATCGCCTCGCCGGAATAGGCGGTAGCCGGCAGCGTAATTGCGGCAACCTGAAGGTCGGCAGGGATCGGGCGGACACTGCTGGCAACCGCGCGGTCGTTGTTCGAGGTGAAGGGTCCCTCCCAGACCTTGCGAACCTCGACGTTGTCTTCGCCCCAGAGAATCCAACGCAATTCCGACTTGCTCAGGGTGTCAATCCTGGCATAGACCTCGGAGACGCTCATCGTTTCCAGATCGCCGATCTTCTCGGAAATCCGGTCCGTCACCTTGGCCATCTCGAGGAGCAGTTCATCCTCGTCGGTCAGCAAAATATTGGGGTCAACGTTAGTTTCGACGATAAAGTATTCCCCGAAAACACTCGGCGGCAGCGTGAATTCCAGCGTCTGGGTATAGCTCTGTCCCCGTTCGAGCGCCCCCTCATGGAGCAGGGCGAACACCAGCGTCTTGTTCGTTCCTACGGCGTCATCGGAGACATAGACTGCGTCGGCCCAGCGATCGAGATCCGTCACATTCGAACCGTTATTGGCCACGGTCCAGGAAACGGTTGTCTTGCTGCCGCCCAGCGCCTGCCCGGGAACAGAAATATCGGTCACCTCCAGGTCGGCCGGCGGGGTGTAGAGGATCGTCAGCGGCTGCAGGGCGGTCTTGAAGTTGTTGTTGTCGAGCGACGTCGGGTCGTCGGGATTGATATTGACGTCAAACGTCAGCTCGAACACCTGGTTCCAGGCATCGCTATAGACCATCAGTTCGTAGAGGCCCTGGAGATGGACGGGAATCGTGCCGGTAACAGTCCCTTCGTAGAACTGGCCAACCTCCAGCGCGCCGGTGTGGGAGGCGCTGCCGATGCGGAGATCCGTGCCGCCGCCGGGGCTGGTTTTATCGGCGGTAAGCCACAGAGAGTCGCTCCAGGCAGCCGGGAAGGTAATGCCGGCGCCTTTGTTGGTCACCTTGTAATAAACGGTAATCTGGCTGCCGTCGAAGGCTTCGGTGGGGCCGGCGACGTTGGAAACCACGAGGTCGGGAGGCGGCACCGGGGTCGCATCCACGGTAAGCTGCCCCGCCATGATGTTGTTCCCGTCTGCGGGGTACTCATCGACCGAGCCGGAAATATCGACCACGGCCAGAATCCACATCGGCCCTTGGGCCTCCTGCGGAATGCGGTAATGACCGACCGAGCGATATTGCTCGCTGGAAGCCAGGGCCGCGCCGTTGGGCTCCCACGCCAGGAGCCTGTCCCCTCCGTCCAGCTCGTCGTTCAGGGAGAGATAAACCCCGTCATACCACCGGCTGCCGCCGGTGGGGGTGGCGACTGTCCCCAGGTTGGAAACCGTCCACTCCACGTCCACTACCGCGCCCGACTTCACCGCAGCCGGGATGGTAAGCGTCGTCACCTTCAGATCCGGGCGCGTCTGGAGCTGAACGGTCAGCGCGTAGGCATCGGCGTAGTTGTCATTGTTGCTCAAATCAGGATCGATCACCTTGCCGTAGATGTCGGTCTTGACGTACAGCGAATAAACGCCCGTTATGTGGACAGGCAGACGGAAATTTTCCGTGCGGGTATAGGAAGTGCCCGGCGCCAGTCCCTGGCTCATCGTAAAGGTGCCGATTCTGATCTCCCGGGTGCGGTCGCCATTGGGGGCGATGTAGATGCCGTCGGTCCAGGAACCGGTTGCCCCGGTTCCTTCATTGTTTTTTACCTTCCAGGTAACATCGATGGCCGCCCCATCGGCCGCTGCTGCGGGCGCCGTCACACTTTCAACCATCAGATCCGCCCGGGGCGCCACCGTATAGGTTACCGTAAGCTGCGCGGAGGCTTTGGTGTTGTTTCCTTTATATATAAATTCATAGGGAGTGGAGGTCGCTGTTTTGACAAAGAGATACTGCTTTTTGACAACCTGCGTCTCGATTGCGGCATCGATCGGGATCGTCAGTTCCACGGTGCGGGTGTAGGAGGCGCCAACGGCCAGATTGCCCACCCGGCTGAAACTGCCCAGGAGCTTCCAGCTTGAACCGTCCGCCGAGTCGGAGATGTAAACCTCGTCGTACCACTCCGGCGTGGAAGTGGGGCCGATTCCCGAATTATCGACGGTCCAGTTCAGGTTGAAGGCGACGCCGGTTGTCAGCGCCGTTTCCAGATTGACGCTCTGAACAGTCAGATCGGCGTAGGGGATGGGCATGATGTCCACGAGATGACCCGGCGATGCGGCGTTGGGATTTTCATAGGTATGTTCATAAACCTGATTGTCAATGTCGGCTGCGACAAAGAGCGTAAAGCGCCCTTCGAAAGCGGCGGGAAGCTGGATGATCTTTTCTACGTTATAGGAAGTACTGTCCAGCATCAAACCCGAGTGGGCGAAACGTCCCACCACCAGATCATCGCCATCGCCAAGGGTGGAATTCCGGGAGAGGATCACGGCGTCAATCCAGTCAGCAGTCAGGCCTGTGCCGTTTCCCTTGTTGGTGACAATCCATTTGACCGTCAGGTCCGCCGGATCGCCGATGATTCGCTCCTGCGCCGTCACGCCGCTTGTTTCCAGATCGGCATAAGGGGCAAGCGTAATCGCAACTGCAACGGATGCGCCGATATCCTCCTCGATTCCCGTCCCCTCGACAACAACGCCGCCGGCGTCGGGACGGACAAGCAGATAATAGCTGCCATCAATCCCGTTGGGAAGAGTCACGCCAAGGGAAGCATCATAACTGCCGCCGGCCGCGACAACACCCTCATGCGCCAGGAAACCCAGCAGGACATCGTCGCCGGAAAGCGTATTGTCTCCGGACAAATAGACGCGGTCCGTCCAGGAAGCGCCCGTCGCCCCCGTCCCGCTGTTACGGCCCCTCCAGGAGACAGTCACGTCGAATCCGGACTGTGTGGATGCCGGATTCATTTGCACGGTATCGGCGACAAGATCGGGATGCTGGACTTTAACGGCGCTGAAAACGGCAGTATTGTTGCCCTCATTGGCCCGTTCATAAACCTGATTCGAAAAATCGGTCATCACCAGCCAGGTGCAGGAATCACTGTCGAGGGTTATCGGCGTTTGGATGGTTTCGGTTCTTGAATAGGAAGCGCCGGCGGCCAGATTCAGCGAACGCAAATAAGTGCCAAGCGGGATGGTTTTGGTCAGCGTCCCGTCCAGAGAGAGGTAAAGCTTGTCGCTCCAGGAGGCCTGCGCCTCCTCCTGCCCCCTGTTCTCGACCGTCCAGGAAACCGTGACATTCTGGCCGACCACGGCAGAGGTCGGTCCCGTGACGGCCGTCACCTGCAAATCGGGAACGGGCGACTGACTCACTGTGACCGCGCCGGGGCTGACACCCGTGTTATTCCCCTCGGCGCCTGGTTCCTGAACCTGGTTATAGATATCGGCCTTCACGAAAATCCAGTAATTGGCGGTGGCTGACTCCCGAGGCAGCAGGTCAATGGGAATAGTCAAATTCTCGATTGCCCCATAGCTCTCATCGGAACCCAAGCTCCCCTTATGGGCGAAGGAGCCGAGAATCCGGTCACCGGCATCCCAGATGTTGTCAGCCGATATGTAAAGGGTATCGGTCCAGGCGCCGGCAGTCGTCGCGGCGGTGCCGTTATTGGTCACCCGCCAGGCCACGCTCAGGGGCTGACCGGTAAGCCCCGTGGCCGGCACGGTGACGGCATCGACAACGAGATCGGCCGGCGGCTCGGCATAGACGACGGTCAGCGCCGCCTCAAAGGCATTGTTGGTCTCGCTCGCCTCGGGAAGTTCGTTCCAGGAGTCAATCCGGACGTAGAGCTTGTAGTCGCCGGTTACGCCCCAGGGAACAGAAATGGCAACGCTGCGATCCAGCGAAGCGCCAACGGCCAGCGATGCGCTCTGGTAAACAGATCCCACCTGGATATCGTCGTAATTCCCCAGATAGGCGTCTTTGGAAAGAACGGCTCGTTCCGTCCAGGGCCGCTCGGCGGCGGCAGAGCCGCTGTTGGTCGTCTTCCAGGAGACGGTCAGCGTCTCGCCATTGGCGATCGTCGCCGACGCCAAAACATCGGTCAGTATCTGGCCATTGGCACTCAGCGCCGACGCCGAAACATTGGTCAAACTCAGATCAGGGGCGCTCAAGGTTACCTGATTGGCCTGATAGTTATTGGTTTCGCTCGCCTCCGGCTGGTAACTGTAGTAGTCCGCCGCCACAATTACATGCCAGTTCCCCGTCAGTCCGCCGGGAAGAGTTACCGATTCGTTAATCGCATAAGAGGCGCCGGCGTCGAGGATAGTTCCGTGCAACAACGTCTTGAGGCTGATATCCGTGGAATCGAGAAGGTTGTCGGCAGAAAGATAGACCGCGTCATACCACTGGGCAACCGCCCGACCTGTGCCGCCGTTCGTGACAGTCCAGGAGATGGCTGCGGCCTTGCCGGCCTCGGCGGTGGCAGGCGAGGTAACCGCGATGCTCAGGTCGGCCGCGCGAATCTCGATGGGAACGGCGACGAGGTTATTGGCCTCGTCTTGCTCGCTCTGTTGACCATAAACATCCGCCCTGAAGAGCAGGAACCGGGCGCCGACGCCGATGGCCCTGGATACGGCCGCAACCGACGCGGCGGTTTTTTGTACCGTGTAGGAAGCGCCGCCGGCCAGACCGCCGCCCGCGGAGCGATACTCGGAAGCAAGAAGAATATCGCCGGAATCATAGACGTTGTCGCTGGAGAGATAGACCATATCCCACCAGCTTGCGGTTGCCGGACCACTGCCGCCATTGGCCACGCTCCAGGTCAGATCGATCTTCTCGCCCCAGGCGGCCACTGTCGGCGCCGTGCCGGTGATCGTCAGGTCGGCCGCATTGAAGGTAACCGCACGGGCAAACATGTTGTTGGTTTCGTTTGATTCGGCCTGGCCGGCATTGGCGTCAGTGACGAAAAGCAGGTACCCGGCCCCGGTCAAACCGGAAGGCAGGGCAACGCCCGTCTGCACCGTATATAATCCGTTGGCGGCGAGAGGCGAATAAGCGCCTGCATAGGCAGAAAGGAGCAGAACGTCCTTTGTGACGTCGAGAGTCTCATCGGTAGAGAGATAGACCCGGTCGTACCAGCCTCCGGCGGCGGCGCCGCTCCCCTTGTTTTCCACCTTCCAGGAGATAGTGATGCGCTCGCCCCAACTTACCGCCGCGGGGGCAGCGGCCTCCGTCACCTGCAGGTCGGGATCGCTGATCTGGAGGGTCGTATTTTTCGTATTATTGCTGGTGAGCTTTTCCCCCTGAACGCCATCGCCGTTCACGACAAAAATGAGGTAGCGGTCACCCACGCCGGTTGCGGGAAGATTTACCTGCCGCCCCGCCGAATAGCTGGCCCCGGGCGCCAGGGGGGTCTGGGCCTCGATCCGTTCGCTCAGAAGCAGTGTATCAGCGGCAGTATCGAGCGTATTATCCAGGGAGAGATAAACCCGGTCGTACCAGTCCGCATAGGCGGTGCTGACGCCGATGTTGCCGACAGTCCAGGAAAGGTCAATGGTCTGTCCCACCGCCGCCGCGGCCGGGGCGCTCACCGCAGTCAGGCTCAGGTCGGGCGGCTCGGTAATGGTGATGGCTACGGCCGCGCTCACATTGTTTGTTTCACTGGCCTCCGCCTGCAGATTGCCGCCATCGGCCTTCACCAGCAGGTACTTATATGCCGTGGCCGAGGCCTCGTTGGGGATCGTCAGCGTCCGCGTCAGCGTGTAGCTGCCGCCTGCCGCCACGGGAAGAACCGACGCAGTGCTGAAATTGCCCACCAGAAGATCATCGTTTGTCAGGTTTTGATCGAAAGAGAGCCATACCTGATCGTTCCAGGCGGCGCTGGCCGCGCCCGCGCCGATATTGCTGACGTTCCAGGAAACGGTAATCGTCTGCTGAACGGCCGCCTGCGCCGGCGCCGTCACCGTTCCCATGCTCAAATCAGGAACCTGCAGCGTCATCGCCTGCGAAGAGACAAGAAAGTTATTGGTCTCGGAGGTCTCGCCCTGTTCGCCCTTTCCATCCGCCACAACCACCAGATACCATGTCCCCACCGGGACGTTCCCGGGAATCGTCACCTGGCGAGTGGCCGTGTACTGACCGCCGACGGAAAGCGGGCTGTACTCCCAGGAGGTAAAGGAACCGGCAAACCAGTCCGTTCCCGAATCAAAGGTCGCATCGGCAGAGAGGTAAACGCTGTCCGACCAGAGGCCGGGCGCCGCATACGATGCACTCGCATTCTTGACTGTCCAGGAAACGGCAACCGTCTGCCCCGGCGCCGCAGCAGCAGGCGCAGTAACGGAGGAGACCTGCAGGTCGGGAGCACTCACCGTCACGGCAGTGGAGGCCAGGATATTGTTATTTTCGTCGGACTCACCCTGACTGGCGCCCGAGTCGGCGACCACGATAATATAATAGGTAGCGGCGGCAAGAGCGGGCAGACGCACCGTCCGGATGCTGCTATAGGAGCCCTGGGCCAAAAGAGGCACGCGGTCGGAGGCGCTGAAACTCTGCAGCAGCGTGTCTGTGCCCGGTTCAAGGGTTGCATTCAGGGAAAGGTAGACCGCGTCCGACCAGGGGCTCAGCGCCGAAGTATTGCCGAGGTTTTCCACCTTCCACGACACATCGAACTGCTGGGCGGAAACCAGCGTCGCCGGCACGGTTACGCGGGTTACCTGGAGATCCGGGGCACTCAACGTAATCTTGAAGGGAGCGGAGGCGTTATTCGCTTCATCCGCTTCCCCCTGATTGCGGGAGGCGTCGGCGACCACAAAGAGCCAGCGGTCGCCATGACCCGAGGAAGGCAGGGTGATCGTGCGGTTCTCAGCGGTATAGGAGGCGCCGGCGGCAAGCGGCGTCTGGTCGCCCGTCCAGGCCGAAAGCAGCCGGGTGTCCGCCGCATCCAGGATGTTGTCGGCGGAGATGTAGACGTAATCAGACCAGTTGGCGTTGGCCGCCTGGTCGGCAGTCGCCACTGTCCAGGAGATGCTGATCTGCTCGCCGAGGGTGGCGGCAGTCGGGGCCGTGACGGAGGTCACCGTCAAATCCGGGGCCGTTACGGCAATCGCCCGGGCCGCGATGTTATTATTCTCATCGGTCTCCCCCTGACGTCCTGATCCGTCAGCGACAAAGAGCAGGTAAACCTGAGCGCCCAAAACGGCGGACTCGGGTAAAAAAACGTTCTGGGTGCGGGAGTACTGACCCTGCGACAAAAGATTGGGCGCGGAAATATAGAACGACTCGAGGAGCGTATCGGTCTCTTCAAGCGTGACGTTCGCCGAGAGGTAAACGCGGTCATACCAGTAGGTGTTGGTGGCATAACTGCCGACGTTTTTCACCGTCCAGGAAACGCTGATCGTTTCGCCCAGAACCGCGGCGGCCGGTGCGACAGGGGCGCCTTCACCGGAAGCGATCACGGTCAGATCCGGCGCATTGAGGGTGATCGCCACGGAGGCCGTATTGTTGGCGTCATTCGTTTCTCCCTGGTAATTGTATGCGTCGGTGGCGACGATCAGGTATTTATTGCCAAGCGCGTCGCCAGGCAGAGTAACAGTAAACGGCATGCTGTCGTCAACCGGCACTGCGTAGAATGCACCGGAGGCCAGCCCTTCTGAATTATTCCTGTAAAAGTACCCCAAGCTGATGGCGTTGCCGTCCAGAACGTCATAATCAGAGAGATAGACCCGGTCGTCCCAGTACCCTGCCGTGGCGACGCCGGTCCCGCCGTTGGTCACCTTCCAGTCCACCCTGATGGTATCGCCGGCCGCTGCGGTGGTCGGAGCGCTGGTGATACCAACGGTCAGATCCGCCGATTCAATTTTGAATGCCTTGGCCAGCAGGTTGTTGTTTTCGTTAGCTTCCGGCTGATCACCGTAGATATCGGTTCGGAACAAGAGGAAGTAGTCGCCGGCATCGGCTCCCGAAGGCAGAGACACCTGCCTGGTTATCCTGTAGCCGGAGGCAGTGGCCGCAATCCATGCCGGGGTTTCGTCCGCATCATACCCCTTCAGGGTTCCATTGCGGCCGTTGGGAGAGGAATCAACGGCCGTCAATCCCGTTCCGTCATCCAGTTTCCAGTAACCAGCAAGGCCTGCTTCGGTTCCCGCAAGCTGGACAGCGCGGCTATCGGCAATCTCGGAGGCGCTGCGGGTTCCTTCCCAGATTCTCACCTCATCGATCAGACCCTGGTAATACTGATTAAGATAGCCCGGATTGGTTCCGATCGCAACAGGCAGGTCGTCAAGCGCGTATTCGATGGCCGTACTGATAAAAGGTGAGTCTTCTCCGCTCTTGTAAAAGTCGATTGTACCGGGCTCAGTGGGGGTACCGGGCGTGTACACGGCTGCCAGGTGTTGCCATTTTCCCACCTCGACGGCGAAGCCCGTGTCGATATCGGCGTTTCCGCTATAGATGTGCCATGTGTTCCCCTTCTGAACGATCGACCACTGGTACTCGGAGTAGCCGGATGCGGTGCTGATCACATGGCGGGGTTCGTTATAATACGTATCAACGGACAGCGGATAAACCCACGCTTCAAGGGTCGCTCCGGGGCCAGAAGAGGTTTCATTGAGGTTGAGCGCCGTCTCGACTCGGCTGTAGTAGCCGTCGAAGAGCAGCGCCTTCTGGGCGGCAAGCAGGTCGATACCCATATTTTCCTGCGTATAAACCCATGAATCACTGCCGTAAGTTTCATCAGTGGAAGAAAGGTAGATGTCGTCATACCAAATTCCTCCGGCAGGCCCCTCCCCGCCGTTTTCCACCGTCCAGGAGACCTCCACCGCTCCGCCCGCCGACCCGCTCGCCGGGACTGTGGCGGCGGTGACCGCTAGATCGGGTGCGGCATTGATATGAACGGAAACGGCTCGGACGTTGTCGTTCTCGTCGGTTTCACCCTGACCATTGTAGGCATCCGTCTTGAAGAGCAGATAAAAATCGCCGGTCAGCGTGTCGGAATAGGTCGCATCCACAGTCGCGATATAGGAATCACCGGCGCCGAGCGGTGAATCAGACGAATGTGAAAAAGAAGTAAGATACCTGTCGTCGGAACTGTACTGGTTGTCCGTGGAGATATAAACATAGTCGTACCAGCCCGCCGGGGCGACAACGCTCCCCTCGTTGACGACCGTCCAGGAAAGGTGAATCTTTTCGCCCCAGGAGATCGTCGCCGGGGCCGCAATCGCGCTGACCGCGAGATCCGGGGCAACAACATTCACGGGAACGGCATACGCATTGTTCGTCGTACTGCTTTCTTTCTGATAGGACCAGGAGCCATAGTTCGCAAAGACGATCAGATATCCGGCGCCGAGGGTGGAGGAGGCGGGCAGCGCAAACTGGCCGGTATATTCGCAGGCGCCGTTGACCGCCAGCGGCGAAACCGCGTTCATATCAAAATAGTGAACCTGGATGTCGTCATCGTCCCACTGATTATCAATTGAAAAGAACAGGTAATCGTACCAGTTCTGGTTCGCCGCACCATTTCCTCCGTTGCGAACGCTCCAGGTCGCCTCGATCTGCTGGCCGACAATGATCGTCGCCGGGGCGGATAGCGCCGTCGCTTCCAGATCCGGCGTCAGGATCGTGATCGGCAGCGCGAAAATGTTGTCGGTCTCATTGGTTCCGAAATCATTGGTTTCGAGAATAGCCTTATTCTTGTCCACAACGAGGAGCAGATACATGGCGCCAGCGCCCGTCCCCGGTAGAACCAGCGTGCGGCTCTCCTCGTATGATGCCCCGGCGGTCAACTCCAGACTCTGGGGAAAAGAATTGATCTGTGTATCGGCTGCATCCCAGTTCGCGTCCTGGGAGAGATACCAGTAATCGTACCAGGAGGCGTTGAGGGTACCGGTGTCGGTATTGGTCACCGTCCAGGCGACGTCAATCGTCTCGCCCAGAATCGCCTGGGCGGGAGTCGTACCGGCACGGGAGGAGGCAAGATACGCGACAGTGGCAACACCCTGATCGGTGTAATAATTTTCACGCCACGTTGCCGCATCCGAATCACCGACCTTGTACGTTCCGGCATTCAGAATAACCGGAGAAGTAAATGAAGTAAATTCTGAAACGACCCAAATGTTGACGTCCGTTTGGTCCTGAACGGCCACCCAGGAACCTATCGGGGTTATGCCGTCAGCGGCGTAGAGTGTCAGCGTTACGGAGGCCGGTGCCGTACCGTAATGTTTCGTTCGGATCTCGGTGAGCGTTACCGTTTCGCCGACCGTGAAGGAAAAGAGATTGTCGGGATTTGTGGAGTAGGAGTAGGCCCCGAGGTCGCCCTGCGTTTCCGGCCGCACCGACCAGCCCGCCGCCGCGACCTTGAGGTTGCCGATCCCGACACCGACCATCGCCGACGTCTCGTTGTTATCATTGTCCGTCTCAGCGACGTTATTGTTGTAACCATCTGCCACGACAAAGACATACCCGGTGCCGGGAATTACGTCTGTCGGCAGATAAAGGGTCCCCGATGTCTTCGTGTAAGTGCCGTTCGGAGTCAGCGGAAGCGTGGTGTCGGAATTGTTGTTGTACACATATACACTGCCGAGAGAGGCGTCGGTCGCTGTGTCGAGTGTGTTGTCGGCTGAGTAGTAGATGTAGTCATACCAGTAGCTCTCGGTAGTGGAATTGGTGGAGTCAATATTTTTAACAGTGTAGGTAACGGTGAAGGTGCGGCTTGTCCCGCCAACGGTCGCAGGCGAGGTAGAGACGGATTCAACAACGAGGTCAGGACTCGGATAACTGACCGGAATCGCGTAGACATTATCGATCTCAACAGACTCTGCCACATCCCCATAGCCGTCAGCCTTCACAAGCAGATAGTTCCCCGCCCGCGAAGTTGGCAGAGAGAACGAACAGGAACCATTGTAAGGAGCATCGGTTTTGGCATAAGGACCATATTGCCATACGGAATCCAGACTATAGCCGTCGTTGGCATCCAAGAGATTGTCTTCCGAGAGGTAAACCTGGTCGGACCAGTAACCATAGGCGGCGCCCTCCCCTGTGTTCTTCGCCGTCCAGCTCACCGTTACGGGCAAGCCTTTACCGATGGCTCCACTGACCGAGGCGGTTTCGATTACAAGGTTGGGGGGGACATAGTTGACCGTAATCGCCACTGGGTAGATATTGTTGTCCTCGTTGACCTCCGGCTGATTCTCGGAGTCATCGGCCACAAAAAGCAGATAGGCGCCTCCCCTGTAGGGAATCGTAAAATCACCCGTAACAGTATATGTTTCACCAGCGGGAATGTTCTTGTCAGCTAAATATCTTGAATTGATCTGCGTATCGTTTGCATCATAAACATCATCGTCGGACAGATAGACGCGGTCGGTCCAGGAACCGAGAGCAATCGTGTTGGGCTCCCGGTTGGTAACCGTCCAGGAGAGAGTCACGGCACTTCCCGCCTCTGCCGCTGAAGGGGCCGTTGCCGTGGTAATGGTCAGATCGCCCGGGGCGTAGGTCAGCGCAATGGCAGGCGATGCGCCCTGATTGTTTGCATCGCTGCTTTCCGGCTGGGAGTTATTAGAGTCCGTATAGACAACCAGATAGGCGCCCTGGACGTGGGGAAGATTCACTGTGGCGTTCACCGTATAGGAGGCGCTCGCCGCCAATCCCCCCGTATGCTCCTTGCTCGTAACAAGGACATCATTGTAACTGTAAGTCTGATCGGTGGAAAGGTAGAGCGAATCCATCCATGAATCTACTCCGGCAGCAGAAACGCCCGCATTGGTCACCGTCCAGGAGACATCAGCACTGTACCCCGTGGTTGCCACAGCCGGCGCGGTCACCGTCGTCACCTGCAGATCCATGGTCGGGGCGGTGAAAGTCACCTGGTTCGCAGTTACGCCAGTATTGTTGGCGGTCTCGGTTTCGGGCTGCCTGCGGTTGTAATCGTAGTCCCCTTGCCCCATGTTGACCTGGGCAAAGAGATAGTAATCTCCCGCGGAGATGTTTTTCGGGATAAATGTCAACGCGGCGGTTGATGAAACACTGTCCCCCGCCAGGGGCGCCAGTCCGGCAAGCGGATACTGCCCCAACCATGTGTCGTCCCATTGATCAAAAACGTTGTCCGTTGACGCGTAAACATGAGCCCAGAGATTTCCTTCAACGCCCCCGGCAGCGTCAGGGCCATTGTTCAAGACAGTAACATTGAGGGTCGCGGGGGCGCCAATTTCCACGGTCGTCCCGGCGGGTGCAACACCGGTCACCTCCAGGTCGATATCGGCAACCGTCAAGGTGATGGGAATCGGGGCAGAGGCCACGTTATTCGTTTCATCTCCCTCGCTCACATCTTCATTAGTGTCTGCGATAAAAAGGAGATAGTAGGTGTTGCCGCTGGTAATGCGCTCATATTGCCATGGTTCCACGCGGAAGTCGATGGTTCCGGTATAGGACGCATTGGGCGCAAGAACTGCGTCGGAGACATGCGAAACTGAACTCCAGCCCAGGAAGGATTGGGGATCGAAGGTTGACGAAGAGGAAAGACGAACTGCATCCCACCAGGAACCTGCGGGGGCTGAACCTGTGCCCGTATTGGTCACCGTATAGGATAGGGAGACGGTATCGGTTACTTCAGCCTGAAGAGGATCCGTCGATCCGGCAGAAACAACCAGATCCGGCTGATCCGCGAGCGGAACAGAGGCAAACATGCTCCGGAGGACGTCGGGCGCAACTTCAGCGGGCACAGGAGACGTCGCTTCCGATGCGTCGGCTGAGTAATTGGAAGAATATGAAATAACTGAGTAATTTATCGGATAGGCCGCGGCAGACGGAGGAGGATTCGCGGCATTGAGGCTCTCGACAAGCTGATCCGCCAGAATCGCTCCAACCGCTGGAGCGGCTGCTGTCGGTGCCAGTGACGTCGGCAGAGCTTCCCCGAAAGGAGCAAATTCCGCGGCCAAAAATGCCGTTTCAACCGCCGTTGCCCCGGCCAAAAAGTCGCCGGAAGCGAGCTCTTCTTCAGCCGCGGAACTCTCTATGGAGCCGGAAAGTTCCGCCGCAATGAGGTCTTCGGCAGGCGTTTCGTTGGCGGCTGTCTCCAAATCGGCGGCAAGACCGCCAAAGATATCGAACGAACTTTCGGAGGAATTATAAAAGTCGGAGGCGCTCGTAACGGCAGCGGCAGCCCGAGACTCGTCCTGCCGCTCAGAAATCTCAACCACAGACGCAAGTTCAAAGGGAGCGTCAATCGCCTGGCAGAAGGCAAGCGCCGTTGCTCCCGGGTCTGCCGAAAGCAGCACCCGAGGCTCAAGCCCCTCCATCTCAAAGCGGTTTTTGTTTCCCCTGTTTACCACTGCCGGAGATCTCCAAGCTGGCCAGAAGCACTAAACCCGAGATACAGCACTGCGAATGTCCCGAGTCATCCCGAATGGTTCAACGACGTATCTTGTCGAAAAATAAGTAATTTAAAAAGAATTAACCTGTGAACGCTTTTTGAACTGCACCTTCAAGGTTCTTTGAACAATGCCGAATTGTCAGCATTGGGGTGCAGATTACTGAAGCTTTTTAAAAAATGCAAGGGAAAAAATGCATTGATTGTGATCTATGTCACAATCTTTTTAAAAAAGCGCCAATTGCAAAACTCCCCATTCTTGTCATTCCCGCAACGAGAGCTTTGAAAAGCTATACCCTTTTGTCACTCCCGCGCAGGCGGGAAAGCGAAGGTGTAGTATTTAAGTCAAAGTCTGAGGCAATTGTCACTCCCGCGCAGGCGGGAAAGCGAAGCTTAATGTTCATAATCTATAAGTTCCCGAAA
>CAZKHU010000071.1:0-15163 GCA_964552725.1 uncultured Syntrophus sp. | reverse complement strand
ATCGATTGTGTTTGAATGTAAAATAAATTAAAGGGTGAGGTAATTGCAAAACTCCACATTCTGTCATTCCCGCAACGATTCTGAGCGGGAAAGCGGAGCTTAGTGTTCATAAAACGAAGTTTAATGTTCATAATCTGGTTCTAACGGCTTGAAAAACCATATTATGAACATTAAGCTTCGCTTTCCCGATAGAGGCATTATGAACATTAAGCTTCGCTTTCGGGAATGACAAATGGTTTTGCAATTACCTCGGGCAGCAACAAATTTTTTAGCGGATGCGCAAGAGCGACAGCGACTGTCACGGCGCGTCACGAAAAGGAGGAGAATGTGAATATTGTTGCATGTGTAAAACAGGTTCCGGATACGGAAGCGCAGATCAAGGTGAAGGCCGATGGTTCCGGCATTGAGGAAGGCGGCATCAAGTGGGTCATGAATCCCTATGACGAATACGGGGTGGAAGAGGCCCTCCGTCTGAAGGAAAAAAACGGCGGCGAAGTCACCGTTGTTTCCCTCGGCCCGGCGCGGGTCATGGAAACGATCCGCACGGCTCTGGCGATGGGCGCGGACAAGGGCGTCCATATCCAGGATGCGGCGTTTGACGGAGCTGACGCCTATGCGACGGCCTCGGCATTGGCCGCGGCGATCAAGGGTCTCAACCCGGACATCATCTTCTGCGGGCAGCGGGCAATCGACGACGACCAGGGGCAGGTCGGCGCGATTCTTGCCGATCTTCTCGACCTTCCGCAGGTTTCGATTGTCACGAAGCTCGAATATGGGGACGGTTCGGTAAAGGCCACCCGGGCGATCGAGGGGGCGCAACTGCTCATTGAAGCAAAACTTCCCTGCGTCATTACCGCCCAGAAGGGGCTGAACGAACCCCGCTACGCGTCCCTGCCGGGGATCATGAAGGCAAAAAAGAAGCCGGTTGACGTGAAAGACGCCGCCGCGCTGGGGATAAACCCTGCCGTTAACGCCAAGGTTGTCAAATTTACTCCGCCTCCGGCACGGGCAGCGGGAAAGATTGTCTGTGGCGACGATCCGGCGGCGAAGGCGAGGGAACTCGCTCGACTGCTTCGGGAAGAGGCTAAAATTATTTAATTTTCCTAAAAAATGGAGGATAGTGATATGGCAAATGGGGTATGGATTGTAGCAGAGCAGAGGGACGGGGTCCTTCGCAAAATCAGCTTTGAAATAGCCAGCGCCGCGAGAAAGCTGGCGGATGAACTGGGGCAGGAGGTTTGCGCCGTTCTCTGTGGTTCGGGGATCGAGGGGATCGCCGGGCAATTGGGAAAGTATGGCGTTGACAAGGTTTTTGTCGCGGATGACCCGGCGCTTGAGCCCTACACGACCGATGCCCATGCGGCGGCGGTGGCGAAGATCGTCAAGGAGAAGGACCCGGCGATACTGCTTCTGGGCGCCTCGACCCAGGGGAGGGACCTTTCCGCGCGCCTGGTCGGAAAACTGGCTACCGGCATGGGTACGGACTGCGTCGATGCGAAGCTTGTTGACGGCAAACTGCTTTTGAAGAGACCGATGTACGCCGGAAAATGCTTTGGCGAGGTGATGATTTCCTCTTTCCCGCAGATGGGCACCCTCCGTCCGAACGTCTTTCCCGCCGTGGAGAATCAGAAGGCCGGGGAGGCGGTAAAATTCGATCCCGCGCTCGATGCCGGGAAGCTCCGGACGAAGGTTCTGGAGGTGCAGAAGGATGCGAGCGGCAAGGTCGATCTGACGGAGGCCAACATCATTGTCTCCGGCGGCCGCGGGATGAAGGGCCCCGAAAATTACGCCCTTATCGAAGAGCTGGCGGCTGTCCTCGGCGCCACGGTCGGGGCTTCGCGCGCGGCGGTGGATGCCGGCTGGAGACCGCAAACCGATCAGGTCGGGCAGACAGGCAAGATCGTCTCCCCGAACCTCTACATCGCCTGCGGCATTTCCGGCGCCATCCAGCATCTGGCCGGCATGAGCTCTTCGAAGGTGATCGTCGCGATCAACAAGGATGCCGAGGCGCCGATCTTTGCGCGGGCCGATTACGGCATTGTCGATGACCTCTTCAAGGTGGTGCCCGAACTGACGAAGGCTTGCAAGGAACTGCTTGCGTAGCCGGAGGTGCGGATGATACCAAATGCGTATTGTCCGCACTGCCGAAAAATATTGCCATCCGCCCTGGCCCAACAACGGGAGAGGGCGCCTAATCCTTAGGATTACCGAGGAACGTCCAATGAAAAGCGAAGATGCGCTCAGTCAGAAAAAAACAAACGGAGTGAAATTAAACAGAAGGACATTCATCAAGCTGTCAGCCTTGACCGGCGCCGCCATCGGGGCAAGTCAGATGCTGGGACCTTCGAACACGCATTCCGCGGTCCCCGTCCCCCCCAGCGCTGCGGCTCCGGGGGAGGAGAAATGGATAGCCACCTCCTGCATCAACTGCCCCGCCCGTTGCGCGATCCGCGTCAGGGCTGTTGACGGCAAGGCGGTCAAGATAACCGGCAATCCGCTTTCTCTCGTTTCGGAGGGAAAAATCTGTCCCCGCGCCCATGTCGGTCTGCAGGTGCTCTACGATCAGGGGCGCGTCAATTTCCCGTTGAAAAGGACAAACCCCCAAAAAGGAAAAGGGGCAGATCCCAGATGGCAGCCCCTTTCCTGGGAAGAGGCGCTGCAGGAAATAGGCAATCGCCTCCAGGCGATCCGGCAGAAGGACGAGCCGCACAAGCTGCTTTTGTTCAGCGGTCTGAATACAAAAAGCAGCGAGGAGATGATCGCCCGCTTCGCTAGGGCGTACGGGACCCCCAATCTTGTTTCGGGGGAAGGATATGAAGCCGAGACCCAGAAAGCGGGAAGCTGGATGGCCGACGGCCATTCCGGCGATGTTGCCTATGATCTTGATTCCACAAATTATATCGTTGCCTTTGGGGCGGATATTCTGGAGTCGTCCCGTCCCCTGGCCCGGCTGCTGAGAAAATGGGGCAAGATGCGCAGGGAGAAGCCGAACCGCACCAAAATCGTCGTCATAAATCCGCGCTACTCTCTGACGGCAGCCAAATCCGACATGTGGGTGCCGATCAATCCCGGCACGGACGCCGCTCTGGCTATGGCGTTTGCCAACGTCATCATCACGGAAAACCTCTTCGACAAGGCCTTTGTGGGTCGCTGGACGGCAGGATTCGACGCCTACAAAAAACTGGCGCTTGACGAGTACAGCCCGGAGGCGGTTTCAAAGATAACCGGGGTTGCCGCTGATGACATAAGGGAGATAGCGAGGGAGTTCGCCGGGACGAAGCCGGCGATCGCCATAGGCGGGAAAGAGGCGGTGGACTGGACAAATGGATCATACTGTGCTTACGCGATCCACTGCCTGAACGCCCTCGTTGGCAGCATCGATATCCCCGGCGGCGTTATTTATCAGGAAGGTGTGAAGTTCCAGGAGATGCCGAAAATCGCGGAGGATGAAACTGCGAAAAAGGGCAACAGGCAGCCGGCATTAGACCTGCGCGGCACGGACAAGTTTCCCCTGGCCGGGGTAGTGACAAATCAGATTCCAGAGGCGCTGCTGACGGGCGCCCCGTATCCCGTCGCGCTGGCAATCGGTTTTAACAGCAACTTCAACATGCTGGCGCCCGGGGCAAACAGGTGGGACGAGGCGCTCAAAAAAATACCGTTCTACGTTCATATCTCCCCGTTTATCAGCGAGATGGCGCTCAATGCCGATATCCTGCTTCCCTCCACGACCTATCTCGAAGAATGGGCCTATGATTTTTCCCCGCCGGGCGCCGGGTTCGCGGAACTGAAGCTCAAACAGCCCGTTGTCCTGCCGAGGGGCAAAACGCGGCCAATCCCCGATCTGATTTTTGAAATGGCAAAAAAAACCGGTGGCGCCGTCGCTGGTTCGTTTGCCGGCATCGGGGATAATGCCGAGGGGTTTGTAAAATTGCGCACAGCATCGCTTCTTCCCTGGAAGGAGTTAGTCGCGACAGGGGTCTGGCGGGGAGGGGATTACGAATATCGCAAGTATGAGCGGTTATTTCGCACCCCGTCCAAAAAATTTGAGTTTTATTCGGGGAATATGAAGGCGCTCTCGGCCGCGAAAAAGATAACAGCAGAAGGAGACTTAAGTTTCCTTCCCCATTACAGGACGGAGAAGTTTTTAGGCGAGGTGGGCACATACCCGTTCGTGCTGCTCCCCTACCAGCCGTTAATGGTGATGGAAAACGGCAGCCAGAATTATCCCTGGGCTCAGGAGATCTTCCTGCCGATGGCGGGGAGGGGATGGAACGTCTTTGCGGAGATGAACAGCGCAACCGCCAACAAGTTGAACCTCAAAAACGGAACCCCCGTCTGGGTTGAATCTCCGTACCGGAAAATCAAGGCGACAGTAAAGTTCTCGGAGGGGATCCATCCGCAGGTGGTGGCGATGGCCTCTGGTCAGGGTCATTATTCTTATGGCAAATGGCAAACGGGCATTGGCGTTAATCCCAATGAAATAATCGGCGTGGATTATGACTCTCTGGACGGGCAGTCCGTTTTCTTCAATACGAGGGTCAAGGTTTACAAGGCTTAGATAAGGAGCTAAAAGTATGCCACGGTGGGGAATGGTTATTGATCTGGACAAATGTGTCGGCTGTCAGGCATGCACGGTTGCCTGCAAGGCGGAGAACAATGTCCCGCATGGCTCGCCCAGGGAACAGACAGAGCGAAGGGATTTCTTCTGGAACAAGGTGATTGCAGCATCCAGCGGCAAGTACCCATCGGTAAAAACGGAACTTATTCCGATGCCCTGCATGCATTGCGATCAAGCCCCCTGCGTGACGGTATGTCCCGCTCTGGCGACGTATCGACGGGAAGACGGGATTATCGTGCAGGATTTCAGAAGATGCATTGGCTGCAAGTACTGCATCGTTGCCTGTCCATACGGGGCCCGGAACTTCAACGTAAAAGAACAGGAAACCACGGAATATCAAAGGCAGGATTTACCTCCTGATCGCAAGTCATGGGGCCCCTGGCCGTTTCCGACCAGAACCCACGGGGTGGTTGAGAAGTGCACCTTCTGTTTTCACAGAATCGATCAGGGTGTAAGGGAAGGAAAAAAGATAGGGACGGATGTCGTTCCCGCCTGCGTCGAGGCCTGTCCTTCCGAGGCGAGGGTTTTCGGCGATCTGGACGATGCCAGAAGCAATGTCTCCCGGCTGCTGTCCTCAAGGGACAGTATCAGGCTGCGGGAGGAGATGGGGACAAAACCCAAAGTGTATTATTTGCCCAAATGAGGTAATTCAAATGGCGTTAACTTATACAAAAATGGAAGGCAAATCTCGAGGCTTTTACGCATTAACAACGACCCTTGCCGTCTTTTCATTCATCGGCTTCATCTGTTTTATGATCACCTACATAGAAGGACATCAGGTGCTGGGCAGCAGCAATGCCATCCCGTGGGGAATGCCCATCATCATTGCCATTTATCTGATAGGATTGAGCGCCGGACTTCACATTCTTGCCTTCCTGATTCATATACTCGGCAGAAAAGAGTGGAAATCGGTCATCAGGATGGCTGTTTTTATGGCCATCATTCTGATTTTCGGGGCCATGGTGTCAATAGCGTTAGACCTGGGAAGGCCGGAGAAATTCTGGCGGCTCTTTATGCTTTTCTATATGAATAATATGGGTTCAATGTTTGCCATCAATGCCATTTTTTACTCATGTTATTTTGCTTCTGCTTCAATTTACCTCATGGCGCTGCTAGCCAACAAGGAGAAACTCAGCAAGATAATGGGCATGGTGGCTTTCTGCTGGGCAATGGCCACTCATGGGGGTACAGGCGCCATATTTGGCCTGATCAGCACCAGGGCGACCTTTTTTTCCGGGCTAAAACCGTTTGAATTTATCCTGGCAGCTTTGACATCGAGTCTGGCATTGCTGGTCGTGGTTATAGTGTTGATCGTCAAGATTACCGGCCGGCAAATCAAGGACGACCTGGTCATTTCCCTGGGAAGGTTTGTTGCCGCCTTTCTTTGTGGTTTAATCCTGTTAATATGGATTGGCAATCTGACCCATGGCTATATGGCAGATAGAGAGGCCTTGACCTTTCTGCTGGCCGGTCCCTTCAGCTTTTTATTCTGGGGATTTCAGGTCTTGCTGGGAGAGGTTATCCCGCTGGTAATTTTGTTTTACCCTAAAACGGGAAAAACAGTAAAAGGGGTAGTGGTCGCTTCAATATTGATCGTCGTTGGAGTTTTCTTTGAGAGATTGAACCTGATCCTTCCCGGATTAGCCTATCCTCAACAATATTTTCCGGGTCAGATTGAGGGCGTATACGGAGCTGTGGGCTCTTTCCCCATTACTCCTGTTGAATTCTTTCTGTCGCTGGGAATATTTGCCTTGCTGGCATTAATTTACATCCTGGGATTAAAGAATTTAGAGCTGTTGCCGGTTGGTGAGAATGTGGAATAGAATTGGTCCATTACCGACGACAGGTTGGACTAAATCGGGATGATTTGTATGGAGAGTGCCTTTGAGCCCTTCCAGAGGGGAGAAAAACTCAGTCGACGACAGTTATTGAATATGTTCTGGGCCAAGCCGGATATGATCCTCACAATTGATCGGCAACAATGTACGGGTTGTGGACTCTGCGCCATGGATTGTAAGACGGAGGCCTTAACCGTTTTGCAAAGTGCTGAAGATGGCGCCTATCAACTGCTTTTCCAGCATGATCTTTGCAATGCGTGCGGAGCCTGCGAAACATCATGCCCGGAGAAATGCCTGACGTTGGGGAGGGCGCCCGCAGAAGGGCAGAAGGAAGAATGTTGTGTCGTTTTTGAGGATGAAATTACCAGGTGCAGCGAGTGCGGGGTTTTTCTGTTTCCCAGGGCGATGGTCAGGCATTTGAAAGAGAGAACCCTTGCGGCGGGTAAAATGGATATCCCGTTTGAGCTGTGTCCTGAATGCAGAATCAGAAAACAGATGGCACGGGGAATACTGAATTGAGGAAAATGGTGGCGAAGGATGGAGCGTCAGCGCTGCATCCGTATTTTTTGCGAGTTTATTACTATTCGAGGAAGAACCGATGGGAACACTGACGCTTTTTAGGGCACTGGCAATTATTGTGGAAGTAACGGTACTGATGGGGCTTATCTATTCCATCGTCAACGGGGCAAGGTACGCCCTTTTCGACTTCGGTCTGGACGAGAAGTACTCGGAATTTATCAGGTTGATAGTGGTGATTGTAGGATGTATCGCACTGGTTTTTTTTGCGGCGCACCTGATTACGTTTTATCCCCGAGTGGTTGGGCATATCTAAATTATCGAGGGTTGTAAAATGGATTCTCTCTACGGGCTTTTTTGGGAACGTCAGGAAGTTTACATCATGAGGGTGTTTTTGCCGGTCATTGTCGGCTTTCTGGTGCTGTTTGCCGGTTTGATCGCGGCATACGTAAAGGGTTTCCGGTGGCAGCATCTCCGCCTCTGGCATCTGGGCAAGGAGGAAGATCGCTCTGATCAGGGGTCGGTCCGGCTGAAGGAACTGCTGCTGGTTCTTTTTGCCAATTTCCGGATCGGCAGCGAGGCCTATCCCGGCACGATGCACTTATTGATCTTCTGGGGGGCAATCCTGCTTTTTGCCGGGAAGATAGTGAGATTATTCTCATACCTCACCGGTTTGACGAACCCCCCGCAGGTCATATTTTTGTACGCCTCCTTTGCTGCGGAGGTAGGAGGATTGCTGTTGATTGGCGGAGGGCTTCTGGCCATATACCGTCGGTATCTCCTCAAACCAGAGCGCCTCACAACAAATGCCGATAACACGCTGATCCTTATCTGGGGGCTTGCCCTTATTCTCACCGGTTATTTTATCAAGGCCTACCGGATCACCGCCGTCGGCGCCGCCCTTCCCCCGAACTGGTTCTTCTGGGCGCCGGTAAGTTATCCCCTTTCCAAAATAGCGCTGATCCTGCCGCGTACGCCGTTAAACGAGTTATTGATCTGGCATCGCGCCCTGATCCATGTACTCCCGGCGTTACTGCTCTTCGCATACATCATGTTCAGCCGGACGCGCCTGCAGCACATCTTTCTGTCGCCGCTGAATATCTACTACCGCTCTTTGAAGCCGAAAGGGGCGCTCGCGCCGATCACCAATTTCGAGGATGAGAATGCCGAAAGCTTCGGGGTAAAGGAGCTGCGTGAGTTCAACTGGAAACAGCTTCTGGATCTCGAAGCCTGTACGAACTGCGGGCGCTGCCAGGATGTCTGCCCGGCCCATCTTTCGGGGAAACCGCTTTCTCCCCGCAAGCTGATTCAGGATATGAAGGAGCACCTGTGGAAGGAGGGGCCGAAACTGCTGGCATTGGCGCCGGAAGAGCGGGAGGGAGAGGCGATCATCGGGAAAAGTCTGGACGGGCATGCCCTCTGGGCCTGCACCAACTGCATGGCCTGTCAGGAGGTCTGTCCGGTTTACGTCGAGCATGTTCCCAAAATTGTGGAAATGCGGCAGTACAAGGTGCTTACCGAGGCCGAGTTTGCGCCGGAGCTGCAGCTTACCTTCCGGAACATGGAAAACAACTCCAATCCCTGGGGAATCGGTTCGCATCTGCGCGGCGACTGGGCGAAGGAACTGGGGGTGAAAACGCTGGCGGACGATCCCAACGTCGAGTATCTGTATTATGTCGGTTGCGCCGGTTCGTTTGACGACCGCGGGAAGAAGACGGCAATGGCTTTTGCCAAAATCATGCAGACCGCGGGGGTCAGCTTCGGGATTCTGGGAACGGAAGAGGGCTGCTGCGGCGACTCCGCGATGCGCGGCGGGAACGAATATCTTTACCAGAGTCTGGCGCAGGCGAATATCGAGGTGATGAACGGCTACAATGTAAAAAAGATTATCGCCACCTGTCCGCATGGGTACAACATCATTAAAAAGGAGTACAAAAACTTTGGCGGCAATTTTGAGGTATTTCATCATACAGAGATTATTGCAGATTTGCTCCGCAAAGGTAAAATAACCCTTAAAAAACCGCTCAACAGGCTCTTTGCCTACCACGATTCCTGTTTCCTCGGACGCTACAACGGGCTCTATGAACAGCCGCGCGAAATACTGCAGGCGGTTCCGGGGTTGACGCTGGCGGAGATGGAGAGGAACCGGGAGCGCAGCTTCTGCTGCGGCGCGGGGGGGGGGCGGATGTGGATGGAAGAGGATATCGGCGACCGGATCAACAATATGCGCACCGATCAGGCGATTGCCGCCGGCGTTTCCGGCGTGGCCCTGGCCTGCCCGTTCTGCCAGACGATGCTCTCGGACGGGATAAAGGATCGCAAAAAGGAAGAGGAAATTGCAGCGCTCGATATCGCGGAGATTGTCTGGGAGGCGATGGGGCTGGAGGAAAAAGAGCCGCCGGCGGATGTATGCGCGCTGCCGGAGGCATAACCCCCCCTGCCTGGGGCGGGCACAACGAACGATGAAAACGTAGCTTAATGTTCATAAAATATGTACATGCTGGAGGGATGCGCTTAAGTCGCGTCCGGGGTGGTCGTCTGAGGCCCCAAAAACACCACAATGTAATGTGCTGATAGTGTTAATAACCGGTTTAAAAAAACAACCCCCCCGGTATGCCAGCCCCCGGGGGGGTTGTTTTTTTACCTCATTCCCAGAAGCTTCCGGGATACGACGATCCGCTGTATCTCGTTTGTCCCCTCATAAATCTGGCAGATCTTGGCGTCGCGCATGTGCCGCTCGGCCGGATATTCCTTGATGTAACCGTATCCGCCGAAAATCTGCACGCCTTCGATCGCCGCCTTCATCGCGACATCCGACGCGTAGTACTTGGCCATCGCCGCCTCTTTTTCAAAATCGAGGCCGTTGTCTTCGAGCCAGGCGGCCCGCAGCAGCATCAGCTCCGCCGCGTCGAGCTCGGTCGCCATGTCGGCGAGCTTGAACTGGATCGCCTGAAACGTGGCGATCGGCTTGCCGAACTGAACCCTTTCCTTAGCATAGGCGAGAGCGTCGTCAAGGGCCGCCCTGCCGATTCCGCAGGCCTGGGCCCCGATGCCGATCCGCCCCGCGTCAAGGCCGGAGAGCATCTGTTTGAAGCCCTGCCCGGGTTTGCCGAGGAGGTTTTCCGCGGGGACTTCGGCATCCTCGAAAACCAGTTCCGCCGTGCCGGAGGCGAGGATGCCCATCTTTTCCTCGATTTTGCCGACATGAAAGCCGGGGGTGTTTTTCAGGTCGACAATCAGATTGATGATCGCCTTGTAGCCGACCGAAGGGTCGGTTGTCGCCGCGAGGACGCAGTAATCGGCGACATTGCCGTTGGTGATGAACATCTTGGCCCCGTTTACGACGTAGCGGTCGCCCTTCAGTTCGGCCCGGCATTTGAGGGCGGCGGCGTCGGAGCCGGCGGATGATTCCGTAAGTCCATAGCAGCCCTCAACCTTTCCGCTCGCGACGGGGGTGAGGTATCTATTTTTCTGTTCATCCGTGCCGAATGTCTTTATCGGATAGCCGTAGAGGGAGTTGTTGACCGAGGTGATCACCCCAACGCTTGCGCAGGCCTTTGATATTTCGATCAGGGCCATTACGTAAGTCACGTTGTCCATCCCGGCGCCGCCATATTCCGTCGGCACCGCTACCCCCATGATCCCCATCTCCCCCAGTTTGCGGCAGATCTCCTCGGGGTGGCGGTGCGTCCGATCAAGCTCCGCCGCGACGGGCCGGATGTTGTCCTCGGCGAATTTCCGGACCATATCCCGAACCATTTTCTGTTCATCGGTTGGTGCAAAGTTCATTAAACCCTCCTTTAATAGGGACAGCGCCCTATTTATTCCTCCCGTCTGACGGGAAATACGGTTTCTGTCCCTCGTATAATTATTTGCCTGTAAAGACTGGTTTCCTCTTTTCCAGGAAGGCGGTCATTCCCTCTTTCTGATCGTCGGTGCTGAAGCACTGGGCGCAGCATTCCACCTCGAGACGACAGGCGTTGTCGAGGGCCAGATCGTAGCCGAAATTGATGCTGTGTTTCGCCATTTTTATGGCAAACCCGGGCATCCCGGCGAGTTTGCGGGCAAACTTCTGCGTTTCGGGAAGGAGCGCCTCCGGTGCATAGACGCGGTTTACAAGGCCGAGTTCATAGGCGCGGGCGGCGTTGATCTGTTCCCCGGACATGATCAGCTCCTTGGCCCTGCCGATTCCGATGATCCGGGAAAGTCGCTGGGTTCCGCCCCAGCCGGGAATAATCCCGATCAAAATCTCCGGCTGGCCGAAGATCGCCTTTTCCGATGCGAACCGGAAGTCGCACGCAAGCGATATTTCCGTGCCTCCTCCCAGAGCAAACCCGTTTACTGCGGCGATGACAGGCTTCGGCATGGTCTCCATCTGCCGGAGCGTTTCGTGCCCCAGCTCCATAAAGGAGATCGTTTCCTGCGGCCGGAAATTCTGCATTTGCGAGATATCGGCCCCGGCGACAAATGCCTTTTCTCCTGAACCGGTCAGGAGCAACACCTTGATCGCCTCATCGGTTTTGCATTTG
The DNA here is from genome assembly GCA_964552725.1 of uncultured Syntrophus sp. Classification (GTDB taxonomy): domain Bacteria; phylum Desulfobacterota; class Syntrophia; order Syntrophales; family UBA5619; genus DYTH01. Next base: position 3,662 of record CAZKHU010000071.1, on the reverse strand, counting down.
TTGACGGCGTCCAGAAGCTCGCCCAGCGTCTCGGAGTTCATCGCGTTAAGCGCCTTCGGGCGGTTGAAAACCAGTGTCGCCACCCCCGCTTCGACGGTAAAAAGAATGTTTCTGTAATCCATTTCCCCTCCTCCTTTTTTACCAGGGACAGATCCCTTTTTTCAGTAGGATGTCCGGCTATTAATAAGTATTATGTCCCCCTTTTTAAACCCGTTCGAGGACGACGGCCATTCCCTGACCGCCGCCGATGCACAGCGTGGCAAGACCGAGATTGAGGTTTTTCTTCTGTAACTGCATCGCGAGGCTGTAAATGATCCGGGCGCCGGTGCAGCCGACCGGGTGGCCGATCGAGATGCCGCTGCCGTTCAGATTGCAGTTGTCCGTGGTTATCTTCAGCTCCCGCATGCAGGCGATGGCCTGACTGGCAAAGGCCTCGTTGAGCTCGATGAGGTCAAAGTCCCTGATAGTGAGACCGAGCTTGGCCATAACATTCCTGGTAGCCGGGACAGGCCCCAGTCCCATATATGCCGTATCGACGCCGCCGGCGGCATAGCCCTTGATCCGGGCCAGCGGCTTCAGCCCGAGTTCCCTGGCTTTTTCGGCGGACATGACGACAAGGGCCGCGGCGCCGTCGTTGATTCCGGAGGCGTTCCCGGCGGTTACCGTGCCGCCGTCCTTCTTGAAGGCGGGGGCGAGTTTTGCCATTTTCTCGAGCGATGTCTCCATCGGGCGCTCGTCTCTGGCGAAGACAACCGGCTGTCCCTTTTTCTGCGGAATGACGACCGGGACGATCTCGTCGGCCGTGGCGCCGCTCGCGATCGCCGCCATTGCCCGCTGATGGCTCAAAAGCGCCAGTTCATCCTGCTCCTGGCGGCTGATTCCGTAGCGGGAGGCGATGTTTTCGGCGGTAATCCCCATGTGGCAGCCGTGGAAGATCTCATAGAGCCCGTCGAAAACTGTCAGATCCACCATCTGTCCAAACGGCATGCTCATCCGGTAGCCCCAGCGCGCGTCGGGGAGGGCAAAGGGGGCGTTGGACATGTTTTCCATGCCGCCGGCGACGATTATCTCCGCATCGCCCGCCTTGATTGCCTGCGCCGCGAGGGTGATTGACTTCATGCCGGAGGCGCACACCTTGTTGACGGTGATGGCGTTGGTCTCCTCGGGGAGCCCCGCGTAGATCGCCGCCTGGCGCCCCGGGTTCTGCCCCTGGCCTCCCGTCAGGGCGTTCCCCATGATGCATTCGTCGAAATAGACCGGCTTGGCATCTGCCGGATAATCGTAGAACTTCTTTTGCAATTCGGTCTGGGCGACATCCTTAAAAGTGTCCGGACGATAAGAATTTATCTCCGCATTCAGATCAGGCCGGAGACCGGCCCTTTTGATGGCTTCCTTGATAACCAGCGCCCCCAGATCGACTGCCTTGACCCCCTTGAGCGAGCCGCCGAAACTGCCTACGGCCGTCCTTGCCCCACTTACGATCACAATATCTTTCATCTTAAATTTCCTCCTGTTTGAATTTATTGAAAATGCATGCATTATTTACAAAGTTTTTATAAAGCTTTGTGGAAGCGACGAAGCGCGTCCCTCCAATTAGTGACGGCAGGCTGTCATTTCGTCACTACACCCTGATCAGCATCGCGTCTCCCTGGGCGGCGCCGGAGCAGATTCCGCAAACGCCGAGCCCGCCGCCCCTTCTGCGGAGTTCATAGGCGAGGGTCATCAGGATCCTTGCCCCGGTGGCCCCGATGGGGTGGCCGTAGGCGATCGCGCTGCCGTTTACATTGACCTTGGCAAACATCTCCTCTTTGGACATCCCGAGGATCGGCTGGGCGCTGACGAGAACGACTGCCGCGAACGCCTCGTTGATCTCGATCAGCTTGAGCTGCTCCAGCGTAAGCTCATTTTGCCCCAACAGTTTTTTGATCGCGAGCCCCGGCACCGTCGCGATATCCTTGGGCGGCTGGGAAACCTCCGCGTAATCAAGGATCGTGCAGAGGGGTTTGAGCCCCAGTTCGGCCGCCTTCTCGGCGCTCATCAGCAGGCAGACGTCGCCGCCGTCGTTTATCCCCGGGGCGTTCCCGGCGGTAACGCTGCCCGGTCCGCCGGTGACGGAGCTTTTATGATTGAAGACCGGGGGCAGCGCCGCGAGCCCCTCTATTGTCGTCTCTGGACGAGGGCTTTCGTCTTGGTCAAAAATTACGGTCTTTTTCCCGCTTTTTATCTCCACCGGGAAGATTTCGTCATCGAGCCGGCCGGCCTGCATCGCGGCCGCCGCGGCTTGCTGCGAATGGAGCGCCCATTCATCCTGCGCCTGGCGGCTGATCCCGAATTCATCGCCCACCTCGGAGCCATGGATGGCCATGTGGCGGTTGTAGAAGGCGCACCAGAGCCCGTCATTTACCGTCAGATCGATGGCGGGGCGGGAGGGGAGGCCCATTTTGACTCCCCAGCGCATGTCGGGGAGGGCGTAGGGGCCGTTGCTCATGCTCTCCTGACCGCCGGCGATGCAGATCTCGGCCCGGCCAAGCTGGATCATCTGGCAGGCCAGATCGATCGTCTTGATTCCGGAGGAGCAGACCTTGTTCACCGTGATGCTGGGGACCGCTTCCGGCAGGCCGGCGAGGATCGTCGCCTGGCGGCTGGGAACCTGTCCGCAGCCGGCGGGGACGACCTGTCCCATGAAGACGTAGTCAATCTCTTCCGGCTTTACCTTGCCGGCGGTGCGGCGGAGCACCTCCTTGATCGCCAGGGCGCCCAGTTCCGGAGCGGTGAAGCCCTTCAGCGCCCCGCCAAAACGGCCGTACGGCGTTCGGCACGCCTCGACGATTACCACCTCGCGCAGGCCGGGGGCCGCCTTTTTCTTACGTCCCATTGTCGAAAAATCGGGTTGGCGTTTTCCGTATTCGGCGATCGGGGCATGGGCGTATTTTTCTGAAAGCGGCTGTTCTATTTTCTGGGGGATCTTTTCCATGTATTCATCTTCTCCTTGTGTTGCTAGCCGTTCACTGCTAAATTTAAAGGCACAGCCCTCTGCTGTATTGTTTTTATGCTCCCATATCCTTTTAACAAGGCCTGAAGTTACACCAGCATAAAGAGTGCCATTTCGTTTGCTTGCCAGTATATGTACTGCCGGCTGTTTATTCACTGATGCCATCCGGGATTCCCGCTTTCGCCGGAATGACGCTGTGCTAAGTCAGCGTTCATTGCCGTTGTGGCAGATATTCAGGGCAATGGATCCGGATGGTCGATCTTTGCCACGAATTCTATCTCCCGCGGCGTTTTGTATGAGGAGAGGTAAGTGCGGCAGTGCTTCAGAAGCTCCCGTTCATCAATCTGCGCATCCGGTTTTTTGACGACAAGCGCCTTGACGGTTTCTCCCCGAAGCAGATCCTCCCTGCCGAGGACGAGCGCTTCCTGAACCGCGGGGTGGAGATTCAGCACGTCTTCCACCTCGCGGGGATAGACGTTGAAGCCGCTGGTGATGATCATCCGCTTCTTACGGCCGGTGATGAATATATAGCCGTCTTCGTCCATCCGGGCGAGATCGCCGGTCGAAAGCCAGCCGTCCCTGAGAACCTGGGCGGTTGCCGCTTCGTCCTTGTAGTAGCCTTTCATGACATTTTCGCCCCGGAGGAGCAGCTCGCCGACCATTCCCCGGG
>CAZKHU010000070.1:0-15234 GCA_964552725.1 uncultured Syntrophus sp. | reverse complement strand
GAGCGTTCCCATGCAGCCGTCGGATGAAGAACTGACGTCCGATCCTCTGCTGCGCCGTTTTGTCGTCGTCTTCGACCGTGAAGGGGCGACACACAGTTTGTTTGCCGCACTGTGGGAAAAGCGCATTGGGGCCATCACATACCGTAAAAACGTCAAGGACGTCTGGCCAGAGAACGACTTTACTGCAACCGAGGTGCCCGTTCCCGGAGGGGGCTCTACGCGTATGAAGCTGGCGATGCAACAGACGACCCTCACCGCAGGCAATGCATCTATTCCTGTCACGGAGGTTCGTCGCCTTACGGAAACTGGCCATCAGACAGCCGTAATAAGCACCGCACGAAATCTTGATACCCCCGTTATTGCCGGTCGGATGTTTTCGAGATGGTGCCAGGAAAACTTCTTTGCTTATATGATGAAACATTACGATATTGACGGACTTATCCAATATGGCATCGAATCTGTTCCCGGCACCTTATCGGTGATAAACCCGACATGGCGCTACCTCGACAAGGCGGTCAAAAAAGCCCTTCGAGAGGTGCGAAAATTCGCAGCAAAACTGGGGGCACACAAAGGTTTGGATGAGGGTGGCGACATACAAAAGGAGGCCGAGTACGTTCAGGATATGCAAACCGCTCAGCTTGAACTGGAGCGGCTTCGAGAAGAACGTAAAAAAACACAGAAAAAAGTGACGATAGACTCGCTGGCAGAAAATCAGCGGCCAACTCAGTTGTTGCCATTGAACAAACAGTTGGGCGATACGGTGAAAATGATCGCATACCGTGCCGAAACGGTACTGGTAGCTATTTTGCGCCGTTATTTGAAAAATGAGGACGAGGCCCGTGCACTGGTACGGGAACTGTTCGTCTCATCAGCCGATATCGAACCGGATATTTTGGCAAATACCCTAACAATCCGCATCCACAGAATGGCCTGTCCATCTCATGACGAGGCCATCTCTGCGCTACTAAACGAATTGACGGAACTGGAATTCTGTCATCCTGAGACTGGGGCAAGGATGACTTTTGCACTTGTATGATTCGCGCATACGGAAAAAAGTGCCACGCCTTTTTCCGCCAAGATCAGGAAATCTGATGTTAGTGTGTTGGGCCATATAATTAAAATAAAATTCGGAGACTTGGCGCTATTTAAGCTGAAGAAAGGAGGGCAGCCGTTATCCCTGAAATATCGGAGCCGGGCAGTTACAGCTATCCGGAAAGCTGTTGACCAAGGCGCCTCCCAGAAACAACAAGGGGCAGCCGATGAATCAGCTAACCCCTTGTTTTATTTATGGTGCCGAAGCCGGGATTTGAACCCGGACAGGCGTACGCCCACTAGACCCTGAACCTAGCGCGTCTACCAATTCCGCCACTTCGGCATTTTCCTGCGTACGAAACGGTGCGCTATTTACAATGACGATTCAATTGTTGTCAAGCTAAAAAGAAGGCCCGCGATTTTTGGTCAGCCCCTTTCCAATGGTTGACTAAAAAATCAGCGGTTTTCCGGCGGCAGGAGCATGCCGGCATTCTTCCCGCACTGGCAGAGATATTTTAAATATGGCGATTTTCCTTGAAATATCTGCCATTGGTGCTATTGTACGCCTACTTGGAAGGGGGTACCTGATTTTATATGGATATTATTCGCGGCAGTGAAAACATCCCCGCTACTCTGAAGGGAGTTTTCGCGACCATTGGCAATTTCGACGGAGTTCATCTCGGCCATCGGCACATTTTCCAAAAGCTGCGGGAAGAGGCGCGCAGGAAAGGGTGCAAAACGGTTGTCATCAGCTTTGATCCCCATCCCAAAATGGTTCTCCATCCGGACAGACGCCCCTTCTACCTTATCTCCTCCGCTGCGGAAAAAATCAATCTTCTCCGCGAAATTGATATGGGGGCCTTCCTGATTATTCCGTTTTCGCTTGAATATTCAAAAACCACGGCGCGGGAGTTCGTGCGGGATATCCTGTGGGAAAAACTGCGCATCAGAAAGATCATAATCGGACACGACTACACCTTTGGCCGCGGCAAAGAGGGCAATGAGGCCTTTATGGCGGAAGAAGGCCGAAGGCTGGGATTCGAAGTAGAAGCGATGAACGCTTTCTGCGTAGGCAATGAGATTGTCAGCAGCACTAAAATCAGGGAGGCGCTTCTCAGAGGCGATGTCCGTTTTGCCGCTGCGCTCCTCGGCCGCCCTTACAACCTTTCCGGGCGGGTGGTTCGCGGCGATCAGCGTGGGGTAGAGCTGGGGTTCCCGACGGCAAACGTCGAAGCCAACAAGGAATTGCTCCCGCCACACGGCGTCTATGCCGTCCGCTGCCTTTTAAAAGGCAAAAGTCATAACGGCGTTGTAAACATAGGGTTCAACCCGACCTTTGCCGGCGGCAAACTCTCCATTGAAGTCCACATCTTCGATTTTCACCAGGACATCTACGGTGAAATTCTGGATGTTCTTTTTATAGAGAAGCTGCGCGACGAGATACGGTTCGAGAGCCCCGAAAAACTGATCGAGCAGATCAAGCTGGACACGGCACGGGCACGGGTCCTGCTTGCATAGGCATTAAACGGTCTTCAGGGATCCTATCTCCCCTCCCCTGTAACGGCTCATGATCTCCGTTCTTGTCAGAACGGCTTCCACCGTTACCCACTGGGCTTCGATATTCTGCCTGCCGTCTTCCTCTTCCCGGTCGATGAGGACGATGACGCGCTCTACAACCAGCCCTGCTTCCCGTGCCTTTGAGATTGCCGTTATTGTCGAGCCGCCGGTCGTGATGACGTCATCCAGCACCACGACCCTGTCGCCGCGGGACACGCTTCCCTCGATCGCGTTTTTAACCCCGTGATCCTTCACATCCTTCCGGACGATAAATGATTTAATCGGCCTTCCCTTCTGAAAGGATATTACGGCAAGGGCGTTGGCAATGGGGTCGGCGCCGAGGGTAAGGCCGCCCGCCGCGGTTACATCCGCCCTGGCCAGCATGGAAAAGAGAATCTCTCCGATGAGATTCATTCCCTCCGGATCAAGCGTCGTCGGTTTGCAGTTGAAATAATAGTTGCTCTTGCGCCCCGATACAAGTGTGAAGGGCGGATTTTCGCTGTACTTGAAAGTCTTTTCGAGAACAATTTCGATCAGCCGCTCCTTCATTTTCCGAATGTCCATTTCTTTCTCCGTTGTCACGTTTTTTAAAACTATAACCCCACGTTCCGCGAATGCCCTCTCAACACAGAAGGCCGGGGAGACGCTTGCTTATAATTGCCTCGGCTTCCGCCATGATGCCGTCCAGAAGTTCCCTGCAGGAGGGGATGCTTTTTACCAGCCCCATGCTGAGGCCGACCGCGAAATTGCCCTTCTCGATGTTTCCCTCTTCAAGCATCTGCTTTCCCACCAGACCGGAAACGAGGGGGATAAGATCCTCGATTCTGGTATCTCCGGGTCTGCCCTCGATCTCCAACACCTTGCGGGCGACCTCGTTGTTCAGCACACGTTCGGTGTTCTTCAGCGTTCTCATGATCAGCTTTGTATCGAGTTCGCTGTGATCAACAATGGCCTGCTTGAGATTTGCATGCATCGGCGCTTCACTGGTCGCCGCAAAACGCGTTCCCATATTCATCCCGTCTGCGCCCAGTGCCAGTGCCGCCACCAGCCCCCTGCCGTCGGCAAAGCCGCCCGAGGCGATGATCGGGATGGTCAAAGCGTCACGCGTCAGTGGGATGAGTATCAGGGAGGTCACATCGTCCTCGCCCGGATGGCCGGCCGCCTCGAAACCGTCAATGCTGATCGCGTCGCAGCCTATTTTCTCCGCCTTGAGGGCATGGCGGACCGAGGTGCACTTGTGGATGACCTTCATCCCGGCTGCCTTGATCTGTTCCATGTACGGCTCGGGGTTTCTACCGGCTGTTTCCAGAAATTTTATCCCCTCCTCAGCGCATACCCGGATGTACGAAGGATAGTCCGGCGGACGCAGGGTCGGCAGAAAGGTCAGGTTGATGCCGAAGGGCTTGTCGGTCAGGCTGCGGCATTTACGAATTTCCGCCCGCAGGTCTTCAGGATTCTGGTAGGTCAGGGCGGTCATGAACCCGATTCCTCCGGCGTTGGCGACGCCGGCGGCAAGCTCCGCCCTGGCGATCCACATCATTCCCCCCTGAACAATCGGGCGCTCGATTCCAAACATTTCGGTAATGCGGGTCTTTAACATAAAAATGCCTCCTCCTGGATGATGGTTTTTTATTTCTGCGGATCCCTTAAAATCGTCAACGCTTGCTGACGCTGTTTCTATTGTTCACGGCGATGAAAAGTCAAGAATTTTTCTTTCCGGCACATTTTCCGCGCCCCCCATTTGCCGCAAAACAGGCGGTCTATACAGGGATGGCGTCTATTGCCCGGCGGATTCTTGCAGCAAACGAAGCGGCGGCCGGGATTAACTCCCCGCTGTTCCCCTTTGCGCCGATCAGCTTCACGAGGGCGCTGCCGACTACCACGCCGTCGGCCAGGGATGCAACTTCCGCCGCCTGTTCGGGGGTTGAGATTCCGAAGCCGACGGCAACCGGGAGGGAGCTGATTGTCCGCAGGTTTTTCATCTCGCCGCGGATGTCTTCAAGCGCCGGCCTGACCGTCCCGGTAACGCCGGTAACCGAAATGCAGTATAGAAATCCCGACGCCCGCCCGACCATTTTCCTGATCCGTTCAATGCCGGTCGTCGGGGCTATGAGGGTTATGAAGGCAAGCCCGGCAGGGTCGGTGCAGCGCCGCAATTCATCGGCTTCTTCAGGAGGAAGATCGACAACGAGAATTCCGTCGACCCCGGAAGCCGCCGCCCTGGCGGCGAAGGCATCGTTGCCGTAAGCCAGAATGGGGTTGTAATAACCAAACAGAACGATGGGAATTCCGCTCTTTTTGCGCACGGCGGCGATCATGGCAAAGATATTATCCAGAGTGATCCCGTTTTTCAGCGCCCGTTCGGAAGCCGCCTGAATTACAGGACCATCCGCTACGGGATCGGAAAAGGGAACGCCGATTTCGATTATATCAACCCCGGCCTTTTCCAGGGCGAAAATAAGCATCCCGGTTGTCCGCAAATCGGGGTCTCCCGCGGTGATATAGGCAATAAAGGCCTTTTTGCCCTCCTTTTTCAAGGCGACAAATTTTTCTTCAATTCTTCCCATTACTTTAGCGCCTCCTCTTGTTCGGAAATCGTCTGCGCATCCTTGTCCCCCCGCCCCGAGAGATTAACGATGATAATTTTTTCCTTTGCCATGCCGGGGGCGATTTTGATTGCGTAGGCAAGGGCGTGCGAACTCTCCAGCGCGGGGATGATTCCCTCCAGCCGCGACAGCAGCATGAAGGCAGCCACCGCTTCTTCGTCGGTGGCGGTCAGGTAGTTTACCCGGCCCGTATCGGCAAGCCAGGCATGCTCCGGCCCTACCCCGGGATAGTCAAGCCCGGCGGCGATCGAATAGGCGTCGTGCACCTGGCCGGAGTCACTCTGTAGGAGGTAGGTCTTGTTGCCGTGCAGCACGCCGATTTGTCCGGCGGTGATGCTTGCGGCGTGATATCCGGTTGCCAGACCCTTCCCGCCCGCTTCCACGCCGGTCATCGCGACCGCGCCATCGCCGATAAACGGATAAAAAAGCCCCAGGGCATTGCTCCCCCCCCCGATGCAGGCGACAAGCAGATCGGGGAGCCGACCCTCCTTTTGCATAATCTGTTTTTTCGTCTCCCTGCCGATGACGCTCTGGAAATCGCGCACCATTGCCGGGTAGGGATGCGGCCCGGCAGTTGTGCCGATCACATAGAAAGTGTCCCGCACCGAGGCAACCCAGGCGCGCATCGCCTCGTTCATCGCGTCCTTGAGGGTTGCAGTCCCGGTTGAAACAGGCACGACTTCGGCCCCGAGTATTTTCATCCGGAAAACATTGTGCGCCTGCCTGCGGATGTCCTCCGTTCCCATGAAAATCCGGCATTCCATTCCCAGCAGGGCGGCGGCCGTCGCCGTTGCAACTCCGTGCTGGCCTGCTCCGGTTTCCGCGATCACCTTTTTCTTTCCCATCCGCCTGGCCAGGAGCGTCTGGCCCAGCGTGTTGTTTATCTTGTGCGAGCCTGTGTGGTTCATGTCCTCCCGCTTCAGGTAGATCTTCGCCCCTCCGAGGGTCCCGGAGAACCGCCTCGCCTCGTAGAGAGGCGTCCGGCGCCCTGCGTACTGATGAAGATAGAAGCCAAGTTCCTTCTGAAACGCGTTGTCCCGTTTGGCCGCTTTATAGGCCAAATCCAGCTCCAGCAGGGCAGGCATCAGAGTTTCGGCCGCATAGCGCCCCCCGAAAATTCCAAAATGGCCGTTCTTATCCGGCAGCCTGGTTTGCATCATAGTTTTGTCCCTTTCAGTAAAAGTGGTTATCCCTCATCCTCGGGGCGAAAAATTATCCATCCTGCGGACGTCCGCAACAGCGCTTCCATTATCAAACAGCAGCCGAAGAGCGACCTCTTTGCATGAAAATGCCCTTTGCTCCGGATTTGCGGCTGGATGAAACCTGATCAATATCTTTGACAATCGCGATGAGCTGCCTCATTCGTTCATGATCCTTTCTTCCCGGCGTTTTCTCGACGCCGCTGTTGATATCGACGGCTGCCGGCTTTACGGTTGCCAGGCCGACGGCGATATTTGCCGCGTTGAGTCCTCCGGCGAGGATAAGCGGATATTTCTCAGCGGCCCTGGCGGCAAGCCCCCAGTTGGCCTTCCTGCCGGTTCCGCCGTAACGTCCATCATGGCGGGAATCCGCGAGGAAGGCCCGGACATCATAGCTGCCGAGACAGGCAAGGTCATCGGGACTATTGAGAGAAACGGCCTTGACTATCGCTTCCGGCGGGAAACGACGGCAGTATTCCGGGGACTCGTCTCCATGCAATTGGATCACGTCCAGACCGCAGATATCGGCCGTCCTTTTTACCTCATCCTCGTCGCAGTTTACGAAAACTCCTACCCTGGTTATTGCAGACGGCAGCAGCCTTATTATTTCCTTTGCCTTTTGGGGAGATACATATCGGGGACTTGCCGTCTGAAAAATGAACCCGATCGCATCGGCCCCCAGGTCCGCAGCGCCAAGGGCGTCTTCGCTATTGGTGATTCCGCATATCTTTATTTCAGTCATGCTTCCTCCGTTTCAGTCAGCTCCCGCAGCTTTGCTCCGATATCCGCAGAGGAAAGGAGCGCCCCGCCGATCAGAAACGCGTTGAACCCAGCCTCGCGCAGCTCTGCGATGTCATGCTCCGTTTCTATCCCGCTTTCGCTGACAGCCGTCAGCTCAGGCGGAATCAGTGGCGCCAGTTCCCGAGAAACGCTCAAATCTGTTGCCAATGTTCTCAAATTTCGGTTGTTGACGCCGATGATGCGGGCGCCCGAGGAAAGGGCGGCAGAGAGTTCCTGCCGACTGTGAACCTCCACCAGCGCCGCAAGTCCCAGAGATTCCGCCTTCTGCCGATAGCCGCGGAGCTTTTCCTCCCCAAGGAGGGACGCGATCAGCAGGATGGCGTCGGCGCCGATCGCCCGGGTTTCCACAATCTGATAGGGAGCGATAATGAATTCCTTGCGGAGGACGGGGAGCGCTACGGCGTTTTTGACGGTGGCGATGTCTTGGTCGCTGCCGCCGAAATAGGCCTCGTCCGTCAGAACCGAGATGGCCGCCGCCCCGTTTCGTTCGTAGAAAAGGGCGATTTTTGTCGGGTCAAACTCCTCCCGGAGAAGACCCTGTGACGGAGAACGCCGCTTGATTTCGGCGATGACAGCGATTTTCCGCTTCAGGGCCGCGGAGAAATCGCGGGCCGGAGGCATTCCGGCAATCGTCTCTTCCAAGGCGTTTAACGGCTTTTTCTTTTGGCGCGCGGCGACTTCGTCCCGCTTTTTCGCAACAATCTCCTCCAGTATCAACTGTTGCTCCTCTCCTTCAGCTCGCGCAGTTTTCCGAGCGCCGCGCCGCTGTCGATGCACTCTTTTGCCGTTGCAATCCCTTTTTCAATGGTACTTGCCTTCCCGCCGGCGACAATGGCAAGCGCCGCATTCAAAACAACTATCTGGCGGGATGCCCCGGAGGCGGTCCCCGTAAGAATGTCCATCGTGATGCCGGCGTTTTTTTCGGCGTCCCCGCCGGCAATTTCCTCGTCCGGATAAACCTCGCCCAGTAAATCCAGCGGATTGATATTGTAAGTGGAAACAAGTCCTTCCTTCAATTCGGAGACCCTTGTCTCACCGGTAACGGTTGCCTCGTCGAGGCCGCCGCCGTGAACGATAAACGCCCGTTTCGTGCCGAGATTCTTCAGCACCCCGGCAAACACCTCCGTTAGCTTCGGATCATACACGCCGATTAGCTGCGCTGTCGCCCCGGCGGGGTTGGTCAGCGGTCCCAGCATATTGAAAATCGTCCGGATGCCGATTTCCCGGCGAGGACCGATCGCGTATTTCATTGCGCCGTGAAACTGCGGGGCAAAGAGAAAGGCGATTCCGATCTGCTGGAGACACTCTTCCATGATTTCCGGTCCGGCGTTTATGTTGACGCCGAGGGCTTCGAGGACGTCGGCGCTGCCGCATTTGCTCGATACGGCCCGGTTCCCGTGTTTGGCGACGGTCAATCCCGCTGCCGCGACAACGAAGGCCGCCGTGGTAGAGATGTTGAAGGTGTTCCTGCCATCCCCGCCGGTGCCGCAGGTATCGACGACAACCGACGAACGGGCGTCAATTCCGGTTGCCATCCGCCGCATGGTTCGGGTTGCGCCGGTCAGCTCTTCGATCGTTTCCCCCTTGATCCGCAACGCAGTCATGAAGGAGGCGATCTGGGCGGGAGTGGCCGCCCCTTCCATAATTTCTCCCATGGCCGAGAGCATTTCCCCTTCCCGCAGATTCTCCCCGGCAACCAGTTTAGCTATCGTTTCTTTGATCATTTTACTTCCTCCGCACTGAAAATTAATTGCTGATTGCAGCATTTCCGCTGTTTTTAACCATTGTCAGAAAATTACGGATGATTCTCTTGCCGGAAGGCGTCAGGATCGATTCGGGATGAAACTGGATTCCCTCGATTGGCAGCGACCGGTGGCGCAGCCCCATAATTTCCCCTTCTTCGGTTTCCGCGCTGATTTCGAGGCAGTCCGGCAGCGACTGGCGCTCGACAATCAGCGAATGATAGCGACCCGCGGTAAACGGGTTGGCGAGTCCTGCAAAGATCGTCCGTCCGTCGCTGGAAACAGGCGAGGTCTTCCCGTGCATGACCCGCGTGGCCCGGATAACGCGCCCCCCGAAGGCCTGGCCGATTGCCTGATGTCCGAGGCAGACCCCCAGAATCGGGATATCCCGGTGGAAATGGCGGATCACTTCGACGCTGATCCCCGCCTGATCCGGGGTGCAGGGTCCCGGCGAGACGACGATCGCCTCCGGCTTCATCGCCGCGATTTGCGCTATCGTTACCGCATCATTGCGCTGCACCTCCACCTCGCCGCCCAACTGGCTTATGTACTGCACCAGATTATAGGTAAACGAATCATAATTATCGATCATCAGAATCATCTCTTCACTCCTTATGCATTGCTCCGGCATCCGTCCCCGGGGCCTGACAGCTATCGCCCGCGACGGCCTGCCTGTGTCTTAACGTTACAACTCAAGCCCATTTTCCGCGAGCCGCACCGCCTGGAAAACCCCTTCCGCCTTGCCCAGAGTTTCTCTATATTCACTCTCCGGATCGGAATCGGCAACGATCCCTGCCCCAGCCTGGACAATAACCTCGCCGTTTTGGATCAGCATCGTCCGGATCGTGATGCAGAAATCGGCGTTTCCTCCATAACTGAAGTAACCGACCGCGCCGCCATAGGCTCCCCGCGGGGATGGTTCCAGCTCCGCAATGATCTCCATCGCCCGCACCTTCGGCGCCCCGCTCAGGGTTCCGGCGGGAAAGGTCGCCCGAAGCAGGTCATAGGCGTTCTTTCCCTCCTGCATTTGCGCCTGCAACAGCGAAACGAGGTGCATGACGTGGGAATAGCGTTCCACCGCCATCAGTTGGTTGACCTGAACGCTGCCGGTGCGGGCGATTCGTCCCAGGTCGTTGCGCCCGAGGTCCACCAGCATGACGTGCTCCGCCCGTTCCTTCGGATCCTGCAGCAGTTCATCGGCAAGCATCCGATCTTCCTGCTCGGTTCGGCCCCTGCGTCTGGTTCCGGCAATCGGCTTGAGTTCAGCAATTCCATCATCGAGCCGGACCATTACCTCCGGCGATGAGCCGATCAGGTGCGTCTCGTCCAGTTTCAGAAAGAAAAGGTAGGGGGAGGGGTTTACAAAGCGAAGCGCCCGGTAGAGAGCCGACGGGGAAGCGGTTGTTTTACGGTGGAACCGCTGCGACAGGACAACCTGGATTATGTCTCCGGCCATGATGTACTCCCGCGCCCGGCCGACCATCTCCAGAAACTCCTGCTTTTCAATTTCCGGCAGAAATGCTGCGGTTGGGACGGCCGGTGTTGAGCTGCGTCTCTCGGGGACGACCGGGGAGTGCAGAATTTCCACCATCTCATCTATTTTCCTTACCGCATCCGCATAGGCAGTTTGTATATCCGTGTTTTCGTCTATCACGGCCGGGGAGACGATTTTTATCGTGTGACGGACATTGTCGAAAATAACCATCGTGTCGGTAACGAGAAACACGGCATCATCCTCGTCGTTTCCGGTCTGTCGGCGTTCGGGAAGCCGCTCAAAATAGCGAACGGTATCGTAACCGAAAAATCCGACGGCCCCTCCGTAAAACCGGGGCAGCCCCTCTATGGAAACTGGACGCCTGCGTCCCAACAGCTTCTCCAGAAATCCGAGCGGCTCTCCGTTGTGGGAAATTTGCCGTACTTCTCCGTTCTCCTCAATAATTACAAAATCTTTACGAATCCTCACAACTATCTTCGGATCCGTCCCGAGAAAGCTGTACCTCCCCCATTTCTCTCCGCCCTCCACGCTTTCCAGCAGAAACACCCGGGGCCGGTCGGCCAGTTTGAGCAGCATCGTCACGGGCGTCTCCGCATCAGCGAGCAGTTCGCGAAAAACGGGGATCAGGTTTCCTTCGCTCGCCAGTTTCCTGAATGTTTCCAAATCCGGAACATGCATTGTCCGATTCTCCTTCGTTTTTCGGGATTAAAAAAGGCCGTGAATCGTCACGGCCTTTTTTAATCCCGAAAACAGAAAAGCCGTGGCTGCCCCAAGAGGCTGCCACGGCTGTATTTTTTCAAATCAATAATGGTCAAACGCGGTCGGCAAACCTCTTCCCCAAGTATTTGCTCCACCAGCGCCAGTTTTTGCAGAAATCATTTACGGCCATTTGATTCATACTCTTCATTGTTCGCAAAAAACGGCTTACTCCCTACCAGAGTGAAAAAAACCTGTCAACAATAATTTTCAATGTGCTCCGCAGGTGAAGTCAGGAAACCCTGATCGGATTCCGACTTCATCAGTGGATAAGAAGTGAACGTAAACGGATGGTTGCCAATGGATTTGTGTTTTAGCGCATGTGCCTTAAGTTCTTTATGTGTGAGCGTTTTTTACCTCCCTCATCCGTCGTCGAGCTGTTTCAAGTTCCCGGGACGGGGTTTTATCTGTTTTCTCGATGAACTAACCCGCCCGCAGTGGATTGCCAGCGCCTGAATCAAGCCGCGCCGCGAAGCGGCGTCGACCTGAATGAGTTGCTGGCATGATTGGATTTTCCCCACTTTCTGAGTCGCCCGGTAATCCCCTCATAACCGCTTCATCAGCGCGAACACACCCCAGCCCAGGTATTCATGGGTGACCCTCAAAAAAGCTAATCGGTGAATCTGTGGAGTTGATTTCTGGGGATGAGCAATAACGAGCCCAGGATTTTTAGCCCCTTATTTTCACACAAAAGGGCACGGTCGCGCACCTTCCCAAGAACTCTGGAAGCTGATGTTTCACCCCAGAACCAATTTGCCAGGGCGTCGGCACTGGTAGGGCCCCCAGGCTGGACCGAAACGGCCTCGGTGTAGTAGGCATTGAGGTCTTGGCTGGCAAGCTTCACAGTAATAGCGACAGGCGTACTGCTAACCGGGCTTTCAGGCATATCCCCTTTTATAAAGACCGAAAAGAATTCCACTATTTCTTTCAGGGAGAGATTTGATGTGCCGGTGGTAAGTCCGCCCTCTTTTTTTTAACCCTATATCAAACCAGTTTTGCAATCCTTCCGCCTCTTCTCGAAAATCCACCAACAGTTTACCGATATCGTCAATTTCTTCGCCTTGCCCAGTTTGAGCGCGAAAGCGCTTTTTATAAATCTTTTTGATCCCAAAAGGAAAGAGTAATATTATGGCAGCTTTGCAAACCCCACGGCACGACAATGCCGTCGAACCAGGCGCCATGATTGCCTTGATGAAACTGGGGCAAATGGACAACGGACGTAAACTGAAAAACCGTTACTCTTTTTTGTCCTTTCTAAAGCCGTTTATAAACGGGCAGGGATTGTTGCCGGAATTATGAACATTAGCCCCGCTATTCGCCCTTCCGCTTCAGCACGCTCTCCACCGCCCGGAACAGCCTTAGCACTTGCGTCAGAAGGCCCTTCTTACGAGGGACATATGTCGTCTCGAGACTCTCCATTTCCTTCCCGATCGCCACCTGAATCGACTCAGATTTATGCATGGAGAGGATTTGAGAATGATAGACGCTGCGGTGTCCCGTCATCAGGAAACTAATGACGCACGCCACTGTGGCATAGGGTGCAACAGCAGGGCCAAATAGCTCGATGGCGAGGATGCTCGCCGCGATGGGGGTGTTCGCCGCACCGGCCAAGAGACTGGTGAAACCTATGGCGGAAAAGGTTACAGTATTCAGCCCCAAAAGGGTGGCGTACAAAAATCCGGAAGTTGCGCCCACGTAGAAGATCGGCGTCACAATGCCGCCGCTGCCTCCGAAATTCAGCGTGATCGACGTGAATATCGGCTTCAGCAGGAAGGCGTACCAAGAAACCTTGTCCCCGCGGAGGCAGGCTTCGATGGTGTCCAGGCCCAGCCCCAGATATTGGCTCGAAAACAGGATTGTGAGAATCACCAGCGCAGTGCCGCCGATCAGCCCCTTCAACGGGTCCCAGACGCGAAGCCGCTTGGATATCTTTTCTCCCAGCTTCAGAGTCTCGATGAGCATCATTGAGCACAGTCCAAAAAACATGCCCGCCAGGATAACCTTGAGGAAAAAGACTTCGCTGAAGCCGGGAACCACGTCAACCGGATGGTAGAAATACTGAATTCCCAGCGCTGAGGAAACCTGATAGGCGGTAATGCCTGCGATGAACGAAGGCAGAAGAACATCGTAGAGAATCGCGCCAACAAAGAGGACCTCCACTCCGAAGATGGAACCCGCGATTGGCGTTCCGAACACCGTCGCGAATCCCGCACTGATGCCGCAAATGACCAGTTTCTTGTGGTCGTGCTCGTCGAACCTCAGGAGATCGGCCAGGATAGATGATACTCCGGCACCGATCTGCGCGCAAGGCCCCTCCTTTCCGGCGGACCCTCCGCTGCAGAGCGTGATGAGCGTTGCCACAAGTTTGACGGGAACCACCGCAGCGTTTATCTTGCCGGCACGCTTGTGGATGGCCTCAATGACCTTTTCCGTCCCGTGACCCTTCGCGTCCGGGGCTATCTTGATCAACAGTGCGCTCACAAACAGGGCCGCCGGCAGCAGCAAAAACGTGTAGGGCTGGCTTTGCCCGACTACCGTTCCCCATGCCAGCAGTTTAAGAAAAAAGGTGACTACCAATCCTATCAGGACCCCCACACCGGTTGCAAGCACAACCCACTTGATGACACTGATGAATAGAATAGACTCTTCCGCGATGCGCTTCTTCATGGTGACAAGCTATTCTCTCTATGCATATCCGTCAAGTCTTTTCAGACCGGTCCCGACCGGCTCAAAGCATCTGGGCTTTACAGAAACCAATATCCCTGACGATCCGCCAATCCTCTTGGTCACAAAAAATCTGACGGATTAGCAGGCTTCTCTATAGAATGCCCTCTATAAATGCACTCATCAACCGGATGACCGTTCTCTTTAATGTATCCCTCAAGATGCTGAGGTTCCACCAAATATTGAGGTCAAAAGAGTCATTCCCTGCTTATCTGCCTTTCACTCCTGTCAAGCCAACTGATTGTTTTAAAAGATTAGTAAAAATTATGGCGCCACTTCTGTTGTTGGCAAGCCTTTTGTTAAGGGATATGCAGGACCAGATTAATAATTCAATAGGGAGGGGGAATAGCATGTCTGAATACAGGTATCCGATCGGTTTGGATGCAGATGCGAATTTCGTGGGGTGGCAGGAAACTTTGTCGGGGAAATCTTTTCCACTCTTCAATATTACTGCCGCCGCTCATCCGTTGTATGGATCGACAGTGAGCGATGTGACTTTACGAGGGCTCGGGCTTCGCGTTCCGCAGACCCGGTCTTCATATGATGTGACAGACCTCACTTCCAATTTGAAAAAATAGAAGGGGTGGCCGCGGTATGGGGCGGCGAAAGGGTATGTAATCTTATAAGACAAATTTTGCTCGGAGGTAAAGATATGCCAGGAGGGGATGGAACGGGACCCGGGAGAATGGGAAAATCCATAACAATTGCTCGATTAATCAATATTTTTACCAGTTACTGTTTGCCTGTTTATTCGGCATCGTCATAACTGCAGAGGGGGCGAAATATGAGTGTAACAATTATCGTGGTGATAATTTTTGCCTGTCTTGCCGTTGTTTTTACTATCCAGAATGTTACCGCTGTCACTGTAAGTATTTTCTTCTGGGAAATTTCTCTATCACTGGCACTGTTGATTTTTTTTATTCTGGCTTTCGGTTTTATCATCGGCTGGTTTCTGAGGAGTTTTCTGACATATAGTAAAGACAAGAGGAAACACACTCATTAAGCATAATCATTTCCTTTAACCTCCTGATGCATAGGGGAAATCGGGCGGATATTACTGGAACCCCGTTTCTCGTCATTGAAGAGATGGGGTTTTTGTTTAGGAGTTCTGATACGGTTAATTATGACCTGAATCAGTGGCACGCATTATGCGGATTGGTCCATGCAGCCAAAATTGGCCTTTACCCATCGATTTTTGATCCCCATACGGGAAAGTTACCCGCTATTTGGGGAACAGCAGAGCGTAGTACGCACTTAACATGTTAAAAGCCGTCGCGCATGGAACGAAATCCGACCTGCCATGTAAATAAAATCCTGAATGA
>CAZKHU010000069.1:0-15592 GCA_964552725.1 uncultured Syntrophus sp. | reverse complement strand
TTTAACACGCTGAAAGTAAAAAGATTTCTCGTCGCTTGCGCTCCTCGGAATGACAAACAAAATTCAAAGCTCACTACCTCGCAATGACAACTGGCGTGTTTTTCAATACTCCCGCATGTCATGGGCTGATTGAAACTCTCGCTTTCAATTTGACAATCTATTTTATTTTCTGTATAAGAACGCTATGTTTCAGAGAAGATTATCACAAAAATTGTCGTTGCTTGCCCGGCAATTCCCAGTGGTTACGGTTACGGGGCCGCGTCAATCCGGAAAAACCACGCTGGTGAAAATGGTTTTTCCGGATCATGAATACGTCAGTCTGGAAGCGCCCGATGAACGGGAATTTGCCGTCGCCGATCCCCGGGGATTTTTGAAGAGATACACGGGGGGAGTGATTCTCGATGAAATTCAACGGGCGCCTGATCTGCTTTCTTACATCCAGGGAATCGTTGATGCCGAAGACAAACCGGGCCGGTATATCCTGACCGGATCACAGCAAATCTATCTGTCCGCGAAGGTCGGCCAGACGCTGGCCGGTCGCACAGCCATTGTCCATCTGCTGCCGCTTGGTCTTGATGAATTGCGGGGCTTGCCATCGAGAAACCCCTGGCAACTGAATGATTTGCCGAAACGAGGAGAAACGCCGGATTTCAATATCGAAACCATGCTTTACGGGGGCTTTTATCCCCGTATCCACGACAAAGGCCTGGCGCCGCAGGATTGGCTCTCCGGTTATTATCAGACGTATGTGGAGCGGGATGTGCGCGAGCTGTCAAATATCGGCAATCTGGATATGTTCCAGCGCTTCGTCAGGCTTTGCGCCGGTCGCACGGGGCAATTGCTGAACCTCTCCTCGCTGGCCGCAGATTGCGGCATCTCGCATACAACGGCAAGGCAGTGGATTTCAATTCTTCAGGCCGGCTTTATCATTTATTTGCTGCCACCCCACTTTGTCAACTTTTCCAAACGGGTGATCAAGAGCCCGAAACTCTATTTTCTGGACACAGGCCTGTTGTGTTATCTGCTGCGCATCCGGAACCCCGCTGATTTGACCGATCACGCCCTGCGGGGGGCTGTTTTTGAGACGTACGTAGTTTCAGAACTTTTCAAGGCCTTTGCCCATCGCGGAGAAACGCCGCCGCTCTATTTCTGGCGCGACCGCACCGGCCATGAAGTGGACCTCCTGATCGATGCAGGCAAGAAGCTGATTCCCATTGAGATCAAATCGGGAGCAACGGTAAACAATTCCTTTTTTAACGGACTTCGTTATTACATGGCGTTAGGGGAAGCAGTTGCGCAGCCGGGTATCCTGATTCACGGGGGAGACGACCTTTACGCGCGGGAGAATTTTGTTGTTCTCCCGTGGTTTCAGGTAACGTCGTGAGAGAGTCCGGCAAAATGAATGCCGCCCAATCTCAGCAACCAGGACGATCCATCCTTATCGTTTTAATCGCCGGTATCGGCGATTTGGTTCTCGCGTCTCCGAGCCTCCGGGCGCTTCGAAACGGCTATCCTGATGCGGAGCTTCATCTGCTCACCAGCGCCGAAGCGGCGCCACTGGCCGGGTATTACCCGTATATTGATCACGTTTATTCATTCCCGATCCGCCAATTGCGCAATAACAAAAAATATCTCCTCGACATGGCGAGGATTGTGAGTGGTTTGAGAAAAACCCGCTTTGCGCTGATATTGAACCTCTACCGGGTCTGCTCCTTTAGCGGAGCAGCGAAGATGGGAATGCTTTTCGGGCTTTTGCGGGGTGAACGCAAGCTTGGCCATGACCGATGCGGGTTCGGCATTTTTCTTGATCAAAGCGTGCCTGCCGGGGCGTTTGAGGGTCGCCATGTTGTCAAAGCGATGGCCGATATTGCCACTCTGGCCGGGGGCATCCAGGATGACTGGGGGACTGAGGTTTTCTGGGATGAAACAATAACGACAAAATGGGAAGAACTCTTAACGGCAACAACCGGGGAAATTGTTATCGGAATCAATCCAGGCGGCGACCGGGAAGATCGCCGGTGGCCGCCTGATCGCTTCGTTGCCGTAGCCGAGAGGCTCATGGAGAGGTTCAAGGCCCGGGTGATTATCTTGGGGGGGCCGACCGACAGGGATATCGCCGCTTACATTACAGGCAAAATCAAATATAAGGCTACGAATCTTGCTGGCGAGATTTCCCTTTCCGCTCTCCCCTTTCTGGTCAGTCGGCTTGATCTGCTGATTACCAATGACAGCGGACCAATGCATATCGCCGCAGCGACGAAGACGCCCCTTGTCGCCCTCTTCGGCCCGGAGGATCCCACTCTTTTCGGGCCTTACGCAGATCCGGAACTTTGCCGGGTGCTTTACAAGGGCGGATCCGATTTTGCCGTCAGAAAAAAGGATGAAATGGGCTCGTCCCTTCTCAATATGATTACGACCGAAGAGGTGCTGATTGCGTCCGGCGAGTTGCTGGAACTGCGGAAGATTAAATACTTGCCAGCGATTAAGGGAGGGAGCTGTCCTTCAAGGAAGCAGGGATGCAGGTGATACCGGTCTGGAAGGGGTTAAGGCAATATATTTCATTTGCAATGCACAATAGTATGATATATCGTGCATTGCAAATGAAATAAGAGCGCGAACAGTATGGAAAAGGAGAAAATCAAGGAACTTATCATCGGGCACAAGGAACGCTTTCTGGGCCGTCGCGACCTCATCCGGCGAGAAGTGCAGGCTGAGATCGCCCGTTTTCTTCTCCAACGGGAAATCATTTTTGTCACGGGGGTGCGCCGCAGCGGCAAATCCTCCCTTTTGCGCTTGATCTGCGGGGATCTCCTGGAACGGGGCGACGTCGCCCCGGCCGACATCCTCTACCTGAATTTCGACGACGAGCGCTTCTCGTCATTTACCGTTCAGGACTTCGCGCCCCTCTACGAAACCTTTCTCGAACTCGAAAATCCCCGGGGGCGGCGATACCTCTTCCTCGACGAGATCCAGCGAATCCCCGGCTGGGAGCGGTGGCTCAACCGCCTCTACGAATTCGAGGACGTCCGGATTTTCGTCACCGGCTCCAATGCCGCCATGCTCTCCCCGGAGGTCGCGACTTCCCTTACGGGGCGGCATCGTCAGATCGCCGTCTGGCCGTTTTCGTTTCGCGAGTTTCTTGCTCTCAAGGGCCTGAGTTTTGATGACAAGGATAGCGACCGCCTCCTTCACAGCCCCGAAACGAAAGCGGACATTCGGCGGCTCTTCACACAATACGTGGAAATCGGAGGGTTTCCGGAGGTCGCGCGGACGGGAGACGCAACGCTGCTGGAGCAGTATTGGCGCGACATCCTTTATCGCGACGTCATCGCCCGCTATGCCATAAAAAATATCAAGGAGATCAAGGAGATTTCCCTTTTTCTGGCTGCTAACCCGGGCTCCGTCCAGAGCTATCGGAAGCTGGGAAACCTCATCGGCATCCGGAGCGTCAACACGGTGAAAAACTATCTTGGCGCTCTGGCCGACGTGTACTTGTTCCAGTTCATTGATCTTTTCGCTTACTCCCTTAAGCGGCAGATCTATAACCCGTCCAGGGTTTACTGTGTGGATGCGGCGCTCGGCGGGGCCGTGAGCTTCCGCTTCTCGCAAAACATTGGCCATGTCTATGAAAACATGGTTTTTCTGGCGCTGAAACGGTGCGGCAAAGAGGTGTTCTACTGGAAATCGGTACGGGGCAGGGAGGTGGATTTCGTCGTGAAGGAGGGGCTCCGGATCGCCGAGGCGATCCAGGTCTGCGCATCTCTCGCCGATCCGAAGACGCGCGAGCGTGAGTTCCGCTCCCTGTACGAGGCGGCAGAGGAGCTCAAGGCGGGACGGTTGACGGTGATTACCCGAGACGAGGAGGGGCTCGAAAAGACCAACCGCGGCGAGATTGCCATTGTCCCGCTTTGGAAATGGTTGCTGAAAAGGGACCTTTGAAAAATGTCCCCACGCTGTCACCCCGGCGAAAGCCGAGGTCCAGAAGATATTGAAAAGACTGGATACCGGCTTTAGCCGGTATGACGATTTGCCCAATTTCAGAAGTAAATAAAAGCTCTCACGAAACGAACGAGCACACAGTCAATGATGGGGATTTAAAATCTGTATATGTGCGGAATCTGTGGAAAAATTGACTTTTCCGGCAGCCGGGTGGACGAAGGTCTGCTGCGGCGGATGAATGAACGGCTGGCCCATCGCGGGCCGGATGATGCGGGCATTCATTTGAGCCATCAAGATGGGGTCAGTTGCGGCCTCGGCCACCGCAGGCTCAGCATCATCGACCTCTCCGCGGCGGGAAGGCAGCCGATGACCAACGAGGACAAGAGCCTCTGGATGGTCTTCAACGGGGAGATCTACAATTTCGAGGAGTTGCGGGAGGAGTTAAAGGGGAAAGGGCACCACTTCTCGTCGCGCACTGACAGCGAGGTAATTCTGCACCTGTTTGAGGAGGAAGGCGCGGCAGGAATATCGCGTCTTTCCGGGATGTTCGCCTTCGCCCTCTGGTCGGAGACGACAAAAACGCTTGTTCTGGCCCGTGATGGCGTCGGGATAAAGCCGCTTGTCTATTACTGGGACGGGAATCGGCTTCTCTTTGCCTCGGAACTACGGGCACTGCTGGCCGATTACGATGTGCAGACGGAGATTGATCTGGAGTCGCTCGATATTTACCTGAGCCTGAACTACATCCCGGCCCCTTACACCATTTTTAAGAATATCCGTAAACTTAGGCCAGGTTACACGCTGAGCGTCTGCGACGGGAAGCTCGAGGAGAGGACATTTTGGGATGTTTCGGCGGGGGGCGATGAGACTGCAAAAGACAAAAACAGCAACCAGTGCGGCAAATCCCCACGGGGGCTTGCTGATGAAAATAACCGGCTGTTCGATTTCCCCGGGATAGAGCAGACGCTTTTCCGGACATTGGAGGAATCTGTCCGCTCTCAGATGGTCGCCGACGTGCCGCTCGGGGCGTTTCTGAGCGGCGGGATAGATTCAAGCGTGATCGTCGGGCTGATGGCCCGCAACTCCGCCCGCCCGATCAAGACCTATTCGATCGGCTTTTCCGATATGCCGATGTTCGACGAAACCTCCTACGCCCGCGAGGTTGCCTTGTTTCATCACACCGATCACCATGAAATAAAACTGAGTTCCCGGGAGATGATCGGCGCCGTGCCCGATATCCTGGCCGGCTTGGACGAGCCGTTCGGCGACTCCTCAGCCGTGCCGACCTGGATCGTCGCTCGGGAAACGGTGCGGGACGTTAAGGTGGCGCTCTCCGGCGACGGCGGGGACGAGCTTTTCGCCGGCTATCGGATGTACAAGGGGGAAAAGTGGTTCAAGCGCTACAGATTTATTCCGCGTCTGATCAGGGACGGCCTGCTGGAACCTCTGGCGATGAGGCTGCCCGAATCCCGCGACACCCGCGCCGGAGAGCTGGCAAGAAGGGCAAAAAAGTTCCTGCGCGGCGCGAAAGGATCGCTCTCGGAGCGTTTTTTTGGCTGGAACGAACTTTTTAATGAGGACAGCAAAAACGCGCTCTTGAAGGAGGGCTGGGGCGTAACAAACTCATCGGCGCCGGGGATCTTCGCTGCCGCGCTTGCCCGCCCGCAAACCGACGCGCTCAACCGGATGCTCTACGCCGATTTCAAGGTCTCGCTTCCCGGCGACATGCTCTGGAAGGTGGACAAGATGAGCATGGCCCACGCCCTCGAAGTCCGCGTCCCGCTGCTCGACCAACGTTTCTGCGAACTGACCTTCCGGATCGGGGGCGACTGGAAAATCCGCCACGGGCAGGGCAAGTACATCTTTATCGAGGCCTTCAAGGATATCCTGCCGAAGCGGCTGCACAACCGGCCCAAGTGGGGCTTCGAGATGCCGATTGCCCGCTGGTTGAAGACAGATCTCAAGTATCTGATTTCAGAGCATCTTTCGCGGGACAAGATCGATAAACAGGGCATCTTCAACTATCCGGAAATTGAAAAAATGGTTGCTGATTTGCTGGAAAGCAGGCGGGATACCGCCTGGAAACTCTGGAATCTGATCGTCTTTCAGACATGGCATGCCTCCCTCCGGCGATAACGTGAAAGTACTCCATATCATTACCCGTTTTGACAAGGGCGGGTCGGCGGAAAACACCTTTTTGACGGTATGTGGCCTCGATAAGGAGCGCTATCAGGTTGCTCTTGTGACCGGTACGCTTTCCGGAACAAACCCCCATGCCCGTGGGGCACAACGAAGCATGAAAATCCCCCCTTGCCCCCCTTTGGCAAAGGGGGAATGGGGGGATTTTCATACAAACAGTAATGATCCCGAGAACATTGCTATAGCGGCGAATATCGCGGAGCTTAAGGCAAACGGGGTGCGTCTGATTTTCGTTCCTTCTCTGGTGCGGGAGCTGAACCCCGTTGCGGATTTGCGTGCATTTTTGTCTCTCCGCAAGATTATCCGGCGTGAAAAACCGGACATCGTGCACACCCACACCTCGAAGGCAGGGATGCTGGGACGTTGGGCGGCGCGGCTCTGCCGCGTTCCTGCGGTCATCCATACCCCACACGGCCATGTCTTTTGGGGGTATTTCAACCCCGCAAAAACCCGCCTGTTTATCATGCTGGAGAGGTGGACGGCCCGGATAACCGACGCGCTTATCATGCTGACGCCGCAGGAGCTGCAGGATCATCTTGATTTGGGAATAGCGCCCAGAGAAAAATTCACCGTCATCCACAGCGGCGTTAATCTGAAAAAATTCAGCTCCGCACAAGCCCATTCCGACAGGAAGAGAGCGATATCGGAAGTTCCTGAAAATATGGTAGTTATCGGCACCGTTGGCCGCCTGACCGCGATCAAGGGGCAGGATGTTTTGATCCGGGCGTTTGCCGAACTCAAGCAGGCAGGGGAGGATGTATTTCTTGTCCTGCTTGGCGAAGGGGAGAGGCGAGGCGAACTGGAAGAGCTGGCGCGCCACTTGCAAATATCTGATAGTGTCATGTTTTTGGGATGGCGTCCCGATGTTGCTGCCGTTATGGCCTCATTTGACATTTTCTGTCTGCCTTCCCTGAATGAGGGAATGGGCAAGGTTATCGTCGAGGCGATGGCGATGGGGCTGCCGGTTGTGGCAAGCAACGTTGGCGGGATAAAAGACCTTGTGCGCAAGGGGGAAAACGGGCTGCTTGTGCCTCCCGGGGATGCGACCGCTCTGGCGAAGGCGCTTTCCCTGCTTTGCTCTGCCCCACAAGAACGGCGCCGGATGGGCGATGCCGGGCGCCTGCTTGCCCCTTCCTACAGCTCGGAGGCGATGATAAAAAAGATTGGCCGTTTATATGAGGGATTTAGTTAGCAAAACGAGGCGCCGGAATTTGTGCAAAAACTTCCCTACCACTTTTTTGCTGGTTTTGCTGGCTGCTTGCGGGGTGGACTGGCTTGCACCCCCTTCGGCATCCGGACAGACGCGTCCCGTTTTATACAAGCAGGCGCCGGCCTTGATCGATCTGCGGACAACCTTCAGCGACGGCGTTTTTGATCCCGAAGCCCTGGCGGCGCTGGCCGTGCAAAAGGGAATAAAAATAATAATCCTGAACGACCATGACCGCATGGTCATTGAATACGGCCTTCCTCCGTTCCGGAACATCCTCAAAAAGAGAGAGGAGCGCAACTCGATCAATCGAGCGGGGGCAAAGGCCTATCTTGCGGCGGTTGAGCGGGCCCGGAAAAAATACCCGCAGGCGGTGATTATCCCAGGCGCGGAGAGCGCCCCCTTTTACTACTGGACGGGAAGTTTCCTGGACGGGAGCCTTACCGCAAACGACCACGAACGACGCATCCTGACGATTGGCCTCGAAAAGCCGGAAGACTACCAAACCCTTGCGGTCATCCACAGGGAATCCGCCCTTTTTGGTTATAAAACAACCATCCTAACAATGGCAGTTTTTGCTATCCTGCTGCTGGCTGCATATCTTTTTTTCAAGAAGAACGGGAGGCGATCAGCCGGTTTGCTCTTGCTGGCCGTAGATTTTATCCTTATCGCCGCCTTCAGCGTAATTTTGGGCAGGTCTTCACCCTTTGACGCTTATCACGGCCCGCAGGGAGCGGTTCCGTACCAGCGATTTCTCGACGACGCCGCCCGGAAAGGGGCGCTGACATTCTGGAATTACCCGGAAACACAGTCGGGAATCAGAAAGATGGGGCCGATTCAGGTAAAGACCCGGCCCTACCCGCAGATGCTCATGGAGACGAACAACTATACCGGTTTTTCGGCGATATACGGGGATAATGTCACCATAACCGAGCCCGGCGAAATGTGGGACATGGTTTTGCGGGAATACTGCGGGGGATTTCGCCGCACCCCACCCTGGGGGATAGCAACATCCGATTATCACCGGGAAGGCGAGTCAGGGCAGAAACTGGGTGATTTTCAGACGGTGCTGCTGCTGCCGGAATTATCAAGGAACGCGGTTATCGACGCGCTGCGAAAAGGCCGGATGTACGCGTGCCAGGGAAAGTTCCCGAAAATGCCGCGGCTCGACGTCTTTACCGTTTCCCCCTCCGCTCCTTCCGAGAGCTCCGCCCCGCCTGCCGTTTCCGGGGAGACCCTGCGGCTGAAGCGCAATCCCCGCATCAGCATCCAGGTGTCAGGGGCGCCGGATGCAAAAGAGACGGTGCAGGTGCGGCTTATCCGTTCGGGAGAGCTTGTCCAGGTTTTTTCGGGGACCCTTCCGTTGAAAGCGGACTACGTTGACAACATTGAGAAGCCTGCCGGGCAGGAGATATTCTATCGGCTCGATGTGAAAGGATACGGAAAGATCGTCTCCAATCCGATTTTCGTGAGATTTGTAAAATGATGGTTGCCGTTCATCAGCCTCAATACCTTCCCTGGCTTGGCTATTTCGACAAGATTGCCGCTGCGGATGTTTTTGTCCTGCTGGACAACGTCCAGTTCAAGAAAAACGAATGGCAGAACCGCAACCGGATCAAGACCGCCGCGGGCCCGCAGTGGCTCACCGTGCCCGTCCGCTACAAATTCCCGGAGAGGATCAATGAAGTATCGGTAAACAATCAGGAACACTGGGGAAATAAGCACCGCCAGGCCATTGTTACCAATTATCGCAAGGCCCCTTGCTGGGACGAGGTTTCAACTGTACTGGAGCCCATATTCGCGGGGAAGTGGGAGAGCATCTCCCAGTTGAATATATTTACCGTCAAACTTCTGGCCAAAACGCTGGGAATAGAAACCCCTCTTTATGTCGCATCGGAGCTTCCCCCCTTCCCGGAGGATCCGGACTTGCGTCTGATTGCCATTGCAAAACACTTCGCAGCGGATACATATCTTGCCGGAAAGGGAGGAATAGACTATATGAACCTCGCCTGCTTCCGGGAAAATGGGGTCAGGGTAAAATTTCAGCAGTACAATCATCCTGTTTACCGACAGTTGTTTAATGGTTTTGAGCCGTTCATGTCTGTTATCGATCTGCTTTTCAATTACGGTGAGGATAGTTTAAAAATACTGAGAGGATGAGAGATGAAAATATTGGCAATAGGTTCCCATCCGGACGATATCGAGGCTGGCTGTGCGGGAACATTGGCTAAATACGCAAAAAACGGCCACGATATCTACATGCTTGTCATGACTGACGGAGGCATGGGGGGCGAAGGAGCGGCAAGAAGGGCCGAGCAGATAAACGCGGCGGGAATCATCGCAGCAAAAGAGCTGCTCTGGGGTGGCTACGAGGACACGCAATTGACCTCGCAGATGAACAATCTTGTCCATGACATCGAGGATGTCATAAAAAGGCTTGTGCCCGACTTTATCTTTGTTCATTACGGCGAAGACACGCACCAGGATCACCGCACCCTTGCCAAGGCGACAATATCTGCCACCCGTTACATCCGGAATGTCCTTTTCTACGAGGGACCGACGACACAAAATTTTTCCCCTTCCATCTTTGTCGATATTAACGAGACAATCGAAAAAAAACTGGAGACGCTCCTGGCCCACAACTCCCAGGTAACAAGGACCAACATCGGGGGATTGTCGATAAAAGATATTGTTCATTCCACCGCCGTCTTTAGGGGCATCCAGGGGCGGGTTCTGTTTGCGGAGGCTTTTGTCCCCCTGCGTCTGTTCATATAAGCGCCCATTTGTTCTCAAGACAGGATGGCAGGATGAAAGATATTCCCCACTCACGACCAACCATAGACGACGCAGAGATCGCCGCCGTTTCCGCCGTGCTCAGGTCGCAAAATATCGCGCAGGGAAGGCAGGTTTCCCTGTTTGAAGAGGCCCTCTCGCGGCTGATCGGCGTGCGGGAGGCAGTGGCGACATCCTCCGGCACGGCCTCCCTCCATCTTGCCCTTTTTGCCCTGGATATAGGCGAAAATGACGAGGTCGTGATCCCCTCCTTTGTCTGCACGGCGCTTTTAAACGCCGTGCGGCTTGTCCGGGCCGTTCCTGTTATTGCCGATATAAACAGTAACTCTTTCAATATCGATGTCCACGATATCCGGCGCTGTTTGACGAAAAGAACCAAGGCCGTCATCGTCCCCCATATGTTCGGTATGCCGGCGGATATACGCGAGATAGTCTCGCTGGGCGTTCCCGTCATCGAGGACTGCGCCCAGTCCATAGGGAGCAGATCCGGCCAAAGCTACACCGGGAGCTTCGGGGTTCTGTCGGTCTTTTCGTTTTATGCCACGAAGGTAATCTGCACCGGCGAGGGGGGAATGGTCGCCGGCAGCGATTCCCGGCTGCTGGCGAAAATCCGCGATTTCCGCGATTACGACGAAAAGGGAGACTGGGCTTTGCGTTACAACTACAAGCTTACGGATATGCAGGCGGCGATGGGCCTGACGCAGCTTTCCAAACTGCCGGGGATGATAAGGCGCCGACGGGAGATCGCCGCTTTGTACGACGAAAACCTGCGGGAATGTCCCGTCATTCTGCCCTCCTGTCCACCGGAAAAAGAGCATATCTACTTCCGTTACGTCCTGAGAACGGGGAAAAGCCGGGAAGTATTGGATGGCTGCCGGAAAAAGGGCATCTCTTGCCGCCGACCGGTTTTTGAGCCCCTCCATCACTGCGGGAGCAATGCAGCCTGCCCGGAGGCGGAGGCCGCCTTCGGGGAATCGGTTTCCATCCCCATTTATCCATCTCTTGGCGACCCAGAGGCGGTGATGATAAGCGAGACAATCCGGGAAATTTTGAGTTGAGGGGCGTTATGATTTTTGGTAAAGATTTACAGGGGTTCTTATTTCTGCGGGTATTGTGGGGCTGCTGCCTGCTCATTTTTGCACTCCTTCTTCTCCCTGCCGTCCGCGAGCTGTTTTTCGACAGCCTCGGCCGCTGGCTTTACATCTTCCTGATTGCCCTTTCTACGTCGGCAATTCTAACCCCGGTCATGATGAGCGTCGCCAAAAAACTGAATATCGTTGATACCCCCGGAGGCCGGAAGATCCACGCCCGGGTGACGCCGCTGCTCGGGGGAGCGGCGATCATCATTGCCTTCATATCCTCCCTGGCGGCAAATATGATTCTCGACAGCCGGGATATCGCGCTGATTGCCGGCGGAACTTTCGTGGCAATCGTCGGCCTGATCGACGACTGGAAGAATGTCCGTGCCTCCTACAAGCTCCTGATTCAGGTGGTAGTTGTCATCCTGCTTATCCGCAGCGGGATTATCCTCGATCTTTTCCCGATCAAGACAACGTGGGGCTATCTGCTGAACGCCCTTTTTTCCATAATCTGGATCGTGGGGATCACAAACGCGATGAATTTTATCGACGGGATGGATGGTCTGGCAACGGGTGTCAGCGCGATAATTTCGCTTTTTCTCGCCCTGGTGGCGTATCAGACCAATCAGCCCTTCATGGGCTGGATCGCCATTGCGATGCTGGGGAGTTGTCTCGGTTTTCTCCCGTTCAATTTCGGCTTTAAAAGGCCGGCGAGCATTTTTCTGGGCGACGCCGGAAGCACCTTTTTCGGTTTTGTCCTCTCCGCCTTGGCCATCAAGGCCGCCTGGGCCGACAACAACCCGATTGTTTCTTTCGCCACGCCGGTGCTTATTTTCTGGGTTTTAATCTACGACATGGCCTATATCTCGATAGAAAGGGTCATAACCGGCAAGGTGAAAAACTTCCAGGAATGGATTGACTATGCCGGCACTGACCACATCCATCACCGTATTTTCGCTATCTTTAATGACAAAAGAAAGACCGTCTTCTTCATATTTTTTCTCTGTTCCACCCTCGGAATCAGCGCCATTACCCTGAGGGGGGCGAGCGCCTTTGAGGGCGTCCTGACGGTCATCCAGGCGTTTTTTATCACCGTCCTGGTCTCAATCCTCGAATATTTCGGCAATCATTACAAAAGAGGCGATAAATGAAGGAAGATAAATTCGACAAACAGAAAGAGTGCGAAGAGGACCCTTTTCAAGCGGCTGAGGAGCAACATGCCTTGATCCAAAGCAGGATGCGGCGACAGCAAATTTATCGTATCCTGACCGGCGGCTTTTTGGTCGTAGCGGCCATTGCAGCCCTCTTTTTTGCGGATATTGTCGAATATTTTGCCAGGGATCAAAAAAAGCAGGCGGCCGTGCAGGCTGAAAAAACGGTTGTTTTTAATGATGCGCAGCGGCAGGCTTTTCTCGAACCGGTGAAAAGGACAATCGAGCAGGGGAATCTGTCCGAAGCGCGGAGCCTGCTTTTGAAACATCTGGAAAAGGACCCGACTTTTGCGGATGCGAATTATTGGACCGGAGTCATTTACCTCAGGCAGGGTAAGGTTCAGGTTGCCCATAAGTATCTGCAAGAGGCGCTTAAACTCCGCCCGAACTACTATGCGGCACAGGAAAGACTGGGCGAAATCTATCTGCTTGCCGGCGACAAAAAGGCGGCACGGGAAATGGCCGGCAAGCTATCACAGGCGGATAACTATCTTCAGCAGGGCCTGCTTTTGGAGTCCGAGGCGCTGCTGGCGGAAGGAAAGTTGGAACTGGCCCTGAGCAAAGCCGACGATGCCCTGCAAATCGCCAAAGCCCCCTCAAAGGTAAGGATCTCAACCTACCTTGCCGATCTTTACATCAGAAAAGGCGACAAAAAAAGAGCCGCTGAGATTGTCGGAAAAATTAATCTCGAAACCGCCTCGCTGGAGGAGCTGTTGAGTCTGGCAAAAGTTTACTCTGGAGCAGGTAACGACGCTTTGGCCCTCTTGAGTTTCCAGCAGGCGTTGAAACGTTTTCCCGAAAGCGCAGAAGTAAACTACCGTTACGGTTTGCATCTGTTCAATAAGGGTAAGTTTCGGGACGCAACAGTCTATTATCAAAAGGCATTGACCGCGGCCCCCCACGCCGAGATAATCGGATACCGCCTCTGCGAGAGCATGCTTGCGGCCGGACGAACGGGTGAAGCAAAAAAACAGATCGATTCCCTGACAGTTGAATTCCCCAACAGCATCCTGATCCTCGGGCTCAAATTCCAGTCCCAGCTTTTGGCCGGCGACCGCCCTCAGGCCAGGGACACCCTGAACAGAATAACCGCGCTGGTTCCCAATGCCCCACGGCCTTACATCGTACTGGCCAATCTTTACTGGCAGGACGGGATGGTCGTACAGGCGGAAAAAAACGCCTACAAGGCGATGAAATTGGGAGAAAAAACGGTATACCCCCACCTGATGATCGGCGATATCCTGTTTGCCCGCGGACAACTTACCCAGGCGCTGGCATATTACGAACGAGTTCTGGAAGTCCAACCTGATAATATCGTTGCTCTGCTGCAGACAGGGGATATCCTTCTGCAGCAGGGCCAGCATGAAAATGCCGGGAAACGCTACATGAAGGCAGCGGCGCTTTATCCCAAAAACAAATCCCTGAAGACAAAAATAGCCTGGGCCAAAGCCCGCGGCGGCGACTACGAGGGGGCCCTGGCCATGAACCGGGAATATCTCCGGGAAAACCCGAAGGATCCACAGGCATCTCTGGCATACGCCAACACGCTGGTGGCCGCCAACCGTCTTGATGAGGCTCTGGAGGTTATGAAAAGAGCGATCGGGAAACTGCCGGGGGATTCGTCTTTGCGGTACCTGGCAGGGGATATTTATATTCTGAAGAATGATTTCAAAAGTGCCGCAGAAAACTACGCCTCCGCGCTGACTTTGAGCCCGGGCGACGTCAATCTGGCGCTCAATATAGGTTCCCGTTATGAAAAGTATGCCCCGGAAGCCCAGGCGGAGCGATATTACCTGGATATCAGGAATAGATTGCCAAACAGTCCCCTGGTTATCAATCAGTTGGCGTGGTTTTATGTGGAGAAAATGAATGCGCCCCGGAAGGCCGCGGGGTTTATTGAGGTCCTGAAGGCGGAAAAAGAGCGACCGGAGCTCAAAGACACCATCGGCTGGCACTATTTCAAAACGGGGGACTTCAGCGCCGCGGAGCGTTACCTGCGGGAGGCGTTGACGCTGGATCCGAATCAGGATAGTGTTCGCGCGCATCTGGCGCTGACCCTGTTTGCATTGCAAAAAAATAGCGAAGCGGCGGCGGAAGCTCAAAAAATCATCACCAGGCTGAGTTCCGGGCCGTTGAAAGACAAACTCAATGAGGCCTTGGCGAAAGAAAAAAATAAACTGTAAAATGTGCTTGATTTTTTTAATTAATTTGTTACCATCCGAGCCGATTGGTCAGGAGTGGAGAGCTTTGAAAATCTATACCCTTTTGTCATTCCCGCGCAGGCGGGAAAGCGAAGCTTAATGTTCATAATCTATAAGTTCCCGAAAAGACCAGATTCCCGTTTTCACGGGAATGACAATTAACAACATTTCGGGAGAAATTCAAAGCTCTCGAGTGGGAACAGCTTAAAAGAGGTGGGAATTATGAAAAAACAGATTGCGGTCTTTTTTGTTCTGGTATTTTTTGCGGCATCGCCGGCATTTTCCGAAACACTCAATCTCAAGACGCTTCCGGTAACGACCGGCGGCGGATACTATGTTGGCGCCGTTGGCGGCAATATAGATGGAGGCGCAAAGGCCAATTATTACTGCGACGATTTTCTCACGACGAGCTATGTCCCCAGCTCTTTTACCGTTCTGGTTTCATCTCTTTCCGACATATCAAAAACCAAGTTTGTCGGCGCCGATCCGGCAGAGACCTTGAAGAAGTATCAGCAGGTGGGCTGGTTGATGAGCCAACTGGAGTTGAACCCGGTAAAAATAGCCGCTATCCAGTTTGCCATGTGGAGTGTTTTCACCCCGTCCGCGCCGACTTTTGCTGATTCAGCGGCCTGGCTTGACGCCTCGGCGCGGATCGACGCGGCCAGTTACGACTTCAGCATGATGAGAATTTACACGCCTATCAGCGGTAGCAATCAGGAGTTTATAGGGGGAAAGGTAACGGTTGTTCCTGAACCAGCGGAGTGGCTGCTGCTGTTTATGGGCCTTGGCTTTATCAGTTATGCCGTTTACCGTAAACGCGGGCAGATCCTTCCGCAAACAAGCGTCTGAGGTAATTGCAAAACTCCCCATTCTTGTCATTCCCGCAACGATTCTGAGCGGGAAAGCGGAGCTTAATGTTCATAATCTGGTTCTAACTGCTTGAAAAACCATATTATGAACATT
>CAZKHU010000068.1:0-15607 GCA_964552725.1 uncultured Syntrophus sp. | reverse complement strand
GTCCAGCCGATCGCCGAGGTCGCGCAGGCGTTCGCCGTCGGTGTCTCCCAATTCCATCTGCGAAA
Source organism: uncultured Syntrophus sp. (assembly GCA_964552725.1). Classification (GTDB taxonomy): domain Bacteria; phylum Desulfobacterota; class Syntrophia; order Syntrophales; family UBA5619; genus DYTH01. Next base: position 15,542 of record CAZKHU010000068.1, on the reverse strand, counting down.
GCTCGCCCAGAATGATAAAAGATTGCCAATAATACATAAATGTGTTATAAACTAAACGTATGAAAGCATATACCGAACGACATATCCGACGCTCCGAGCTTTTCCAGCTCATTCTTCTCCAGCATCTGTACACACGACCTGAAAGCTCTCGCCTTGTCTTCCAGGGAGGCACGGCCATTCGCTGGTGTCACAACGGAGGCCGGTTTTCAGAGGACATCGATTTTGTTACGCATCTCGCAAGGCCCACGCTCGAAAGAATGATGCAGGCCATAGAGGCGCCGGTTGCCCGTGAGTCCATTGCCCATTTCGGGCTGGGCCGTCTTACGCTCGCCCCTCGTGCCCAACGGGACGAAGAGGTGGCCTGGCGGGTGGCTTTTGAACCGCTAAACTCCCGGGACAGGATTATGGTAAGGATTGAATGCGAGCGACTGCAGGAAGGGGTGACTCCGGCGTCTGAACCCCGCGTGCTGGGAATGCAGCCTGCGGTATCCTACATGATCGCCAGGGGAGAGTTTCGCATTCCCCGCCCTAATTCGGTGATGGTGGTCGAAACCCTTGAAGAGATTCTTTCCGATAAGGTTCGGGCTTTGCTGGAACGCGCCTATCTGAAGGGACGGGACATCTACGACGTCTGGCATCTGCGGGAGCGACTGCATGTTCCGGTTGTCCGAGATGTGGTGGAGCGAAAGTTCACCTGCTATGCGGCTCCGTTTATACTGAAGCGGACGCCCGAATGGTTTCAGAGCGCCGACAGCGATCTGCGGGATGCAATTGAGAATGATCTGGGGCGGTTTCTGCCACCGGAGGTCATGACGGCCTGCCGCAACGATGGCTATCGCCCGTTTCTGGATGCAGTGAAGGGGCTTTTCCGCGATCTGCGGGAAACGGGCGTGGTGATCCCGCCATGAGTACCATTGATATTCTCCAGGCCCTTCCTGTCCTCTTTCACTCTGCCGATCTGCTCAAGTTTACCGGCAACGCCAATGTTTTTCTCACCCGTGCCCTGGAGCGCGGCTATATCACCCGGGTGACCCGTGGCGTGTATGTCAACAGCCGTCTGAAAGCTGAACCGTCTCTGGAAGAAGCGGCCTGTTTCGTACGCGCCCCTTCCTATATCAGCGCCGAGTGGGCTTTGCACAAGCACGGGGTAATCATTCAGGTTCCCACGGTTTGTACGGTTGTCACGCTCAGCACGGCTGTCGGCATTACCCGTAATCTCCACTGGCGCGGAGTCGCCATTGAGTACTCCCACATCTCCGATCGTCTCTATTTCGGTTTTGAAGCGCGGGATGGATTTAACCTTGCCATGCCGGAAAAGGCGCTGCTTGATTGCATCTATTATCGCAAGGCGGCGCCGTTTGAAGATGAACTGGAGTTGGAGGGAGTTGATACGGGGCGTCTGCAAGAAATGGCGCAGTCGTTTCCTGTGAGAGTGCGGGAGATTGTTGGAAAGTTGGCGTGAAAAATGGGGAGCACTGTCGTCAGTTCATTAAGCTAGATAGTTAACCTATGCCGGAGTTCCGGCATAGAATTTTGGTAAGCGATCATAAGGTACCCATTTTCAGCATTGAGTGAACGCTGGGAGTGCTGCAAAGAGCCTCCGGCGCCGCAATAACCGCCCGCGCGCGGCAAAGATGAAACGGGATCAACCGCCGACAACTGTTTCCTGCGACTCGAATTTGTTTTGGTTGTTGTGCGTCCAGCGCCAAACGCAGGAATCTTCGGAAAACGTTGCGTAAAGATAGCCCTTTTCGATAAAATCCCGCACGGTCTTCCTGATAAGTTCTCCTTCGATACCGGTTGCCGCTTGAATCCTGCGGCAAAGTTCCTCCTCAGCAGGGGCGGCAGGGATGCAGGCTCCTGCCGAGGAGTCAGCGCCCGCATCGGCATCTGCGCCATCGTTTTCGACAACCCCCAGATTTTCGATCAGGTCTTCCGAAAGCAGGCGATAAACAAGCTTCATCCGGAAATGTCCTTCCACCTGCATGTCTATCTCCGGCGTGTTGGTTTTATTGCGATATCCCTGCACCATCTCTTCCCAGACCGTCGAGATCCGCCCCTCAAAATCCGCCACAAACTTGTCCAGATCCGCAGGCGCAAGCGCGGCGGTTCTGACGATGGCCCTGTTGGCGTCGTATTTTGTCCAGTCGTCGGTCATGATTTCGAGGTCGTAATTTTCCACCTCTTCGCGAACGGTGGTTCCGGGAAAAGGGGCCAGCAGATGATAGCCGTACAGGGAACCGAGGTTGGAGGCGAACGCTTCGGTTTCCCGGAGCGTCTCCGGCGTCTCCCCAGGAAGACCGGCAATAAATGAAGTATGCGGTATAATTCCAGCTTCACGGCAAAGGGAAACCGCATGGCGGACCTGATCGAGCGTTATTTTCTTGCGGATGCGTTCCATCATCTCCGGATTTCCCGTTTCAACGCCGAAACTGATGCTGTCGCAACCAGTTTCGCGCATCAGGATCAGGGTATCCTTGTCAACGGTATTTACCCGCGCAAACGCGCTCCAGGAAAAGCGCAGCCCCCGGCGCACGATCTCCTCGCACACCTCTTTCACCCTTTGGGGCGAGGAGACAAAAAGGTCATCCGCAACATTGATCCGGTTGATGCCGTAAGCGATTATCTGCTCGATCTCATCGACAACGAGAGAGGGGCTTCTCATTCTGACCCTGTTTCCGACCATCCGGCGCCCCTGGCAAAAGATGCACGAATAGGGGCAACCGCGGGAGGTGATGATGCTGATGGAAAAGCCCAGCGCCTGATAACGGGAAAGGGGCAGCAGGTGCCGCGCCGGCAAGGGCAATACATCGATATCATTAATGAAAGGCCGTGATTCATTTACCGCAATCCCACCGTCAACCCGATAGGCCAACCCTTTTATCCCTTCCATATTTTCGGGGCACATGCCCGCGGCCATCAGCTCGGCAATCGTTGCCTCCCCTTCGCCTATCACGATCATATCTATTCCCGGATAGGCGCGCAGCGACTCCTCCGCGGTAAAAGAGACGTGGGGGCCGCCCATTACCGTAACAAGCGAAGGTCTGTGCCTTTTGGCTTCACAGACAATCTCCGCCGCCTGCGGAAAATTCAGCGTCACCGACGTTGCCCCGAGGACATCGGGCTGAAAGGCGTCAAGCTGCGCCCGCAGTTTCTCCGGGGAGTAACGGCTGACAATATAATCAAATATCCGCACCTCTGCCCCGGCCGCTTCGAACGCGGCGGCCACATAGGTGACGCCGAGCGGCGGGGCGGGGGCCTCTTCCAGCGGATAGGGCGGCGCGACAATGGCGACCCTCATTAAATGCCTCCTTTATATAAGATATTTCATCCCAATAGCGCCCCCGGCCGACTCAAAGACCTTTGGCTGCGCTCCGTCCGTGTCTCCCGGTCAATCGCCCCGGCGCGGGAAAAGCAGGGAGCGCAGCCACCCGAGCCAGGTATTGTTTTTCATAAATCCCCGATCTATCTCCTCAAATTGCGCGGCTACCGCCTGGGGGTCGGCGAGCCAGTCAGCGCGTGTTTTCATGGGCTGACCGGGATCGAGGTTTTTTACTACCACCGCCGGATTGCCGACGGCAATGACATTTTCCGGGATATCGCGGGCAACCAGGGAACCGGCGCCGATGATGCTGTTTTTCCCGATTCTTACCCCCTTGCAGACAATCGCGCTGTCCCCTATCCAGACATTGTCCTCAATATCGACGGGCAGCGTATTGCCGACCGGCATGCTCCGGTCATAAACACCGTGCCAGTCGGAATCGGTGATAAAGACCCCCTGCGCCAGCATGCAACTGGCGCCGATGGAGATTCGCGTGGCGGCGCTGATTCGCACCCCGGGACAGACAAGACTGTAATTTCCTATGTCTATCGTCCCCCGCTCTCCCATTGCCGACCAGACGGTCAGGCGAATCCGTCTGTCCGCGGTGGCAATAACGGTGCAATAGTCGCCCATGGTAACCGGACCGCCGAAAATTTCCACAAACCAGGGCTTCATAAACGTGCATCCCCGGCCGAGACTTTCGAACTGCGGGCGGAGAAACCAGTTGGCATAGCTTTTTTGAAAATCCTGATGCAGGCGCTTGATAATGTAGGGGCGATGGTCTCTGCGCAATTTTTTACTTTCCTCCGGAGATCAAGGTCAATCCCCGCTTCAGACAATTCCGGCGTTTAGCTGTGATTAATCAAAAGTTCCCTGAAAACAGCAATTTTAAGAAACATTGGTTAAGAAAGTCATCTTCCCTCCCGGGAGAGCAGCGCCGCCGGGATAAGCCGGTTTTCCTTCCAGAAAGAGTGGTTGAAAATCCGCCCCGCCGGGGTAATGCCGTAGAGGGCGTCGCAGGCGAGAAGCACTGCCGCCGCCGTCCACGATGTCTTTTCCTCCGGCCAGATAACGCCGTCGGGAAAGGTGACTCCCATCCAGTAGGCGCCGTCACTGTACCTTTTATCGATTAGCCAGTCGAAGATGATCTGCGCCCTTTCTCTTTCCCCAATAGCGACCAGGGCCAGAACCAATTCCGCCCCTTCGGCGATGGTTACCCACGGCCGGTCGCTGACGCACCGCACCCCCCACTCGGGGACGACAAATTTTTCCCAGGAGCGATCGATTCGGCTGCGCGCTTCCACACCCTGAACGGCGCCGCAGAGAACCGGATAATACCAGTCCATCGAAAACCTTGCCTTCATCATGTTGAACAAATGCGGCCGGGTGCAGATCGCATCGCCAAGTTTGCAGAGCGCCGTTTCCCATTCAGGACGTCTTTTCCCGAGCAGAGCGGCAACGGCGATTGCGCACTTGATGCTCATGTAAATGGAGCTCGAACCGGTCAGCAGGGCCATGGGGTCGGTTACCCCCTCGCTGTTTTTTGCCCAGGCGACTTCCCCCGCTTCCGCCTGCAAGCCGACTGCGTAATCAACCCCCTTTTCCATCGTCCGCCAGCAATGACGCACAAACTGAATATCTCCGGCAATCAGAAAAAAGTGGTAAACGCCCACCGCCATGTAGGAGGAAATATTGCTGTCTTTCGTCTTGTCTTCGGGAATCCCGTCCCTGGTCGCCGACCACCAGCTCCCATCGGGAAGCTGCGTCTCCTGAAGCCATTCATAGGCCTTTCTGGCCTCGGCAATGCGTCCGGCAACGGCGAGCCCCATCGCGCTTTCGACATGATCCCAGGGGTCGGTCTTTCCGCCTTCCGACCAGGGAATCTCGCCATTGGGCTTCTGCAAGCCGACGATAAAGTCCGCCGTCAATTCCATCTCCACAACTGGAGGGGGGGCAATATTTTGAGAAAATCGCACTTCCATCACTTCATCCTTTTTTCAGATAAAAAACAACGCTCTTGCCGATCAGTGGATTCAGCAACCTGTCGAGCATCCTCGTCAGCTTTGGTTTCCTGATGATATCCCACTCCAGAAACTTGCGATATGCCCTGACCAGCGGGAAATTGTCGTTTTTATGCCCCACCGCGCACTTGAGCCACCAGTAAGGCGAGTGCAAAGCATGTTTATAGTCGATCCGCCGCAAGCGGGCGCCGGCGCTTTCAAGGATTCTGATCAATTTATTCTGTCTGTAAATCCGGACATGCCCCCCCGGCTCCCGATGATAAGCATCAGAAATCGCCCAGCAGATCTTCTCCGGGAAAAAACGGGGAACCGACACGACCAGCTCTCCCCCCTCTTTTAAGACGCGCAGCAGTTCGGAAACCGCCGTTTTGTCATCCTCGATATGTTCAAGCACCTCGGAGCAGATTACGACATCGAAAAAGCCGTCGGCAAACGGCAGTTTCGCGATATTCGCCTGGGCGACTGCCCATTTTCCGCCATTGTCTTCAGCCAGAGCGGATAAAAACCCCCCGGTCCTGCAGAGATCGTCCCATTTCAGATCCACCCCGACCACCGTCGCTCCCTGCCGCCGCAACGCCTCACAGACGTGCCTCCCTCCCCCGCAGCCGGCATCGAGAACCCTCATCCCCGGTTCGAGCGAAATTCGCGAAAAATCAACGGTGAGCATCGATCGCCTCCCGGTAGACCGCGACGGTCTTTTCGGCGGCATGCCTCCAGGTAAGCGAGGCATTGACCCGGGCAAGTCCGGCTTCGCCGAGCTTCCGGCGCAGCTCCGGATTGTCGAGAAGCATGATGATCGCATCCCGAAGCGCGCCCGCATCGCCCGGCGGCACGAGAATCCCCGCATCCCCGACAACCTCCGGCAGGGCGCCCCCGGTGGTGCTGATAACCGGTGTCCCGCAGGCCATCGCCTCGCCTGCCGGCATGCCAAAGCCCTCGTAAAGAGAGGGTATAACGGCGATTGTCGCCTCGGCGTAATAACGGGGAAACTCCCCGGCGGCGATCCGCCCGGTAAAGTGAACCGCCTCCCCCAGGGAAAGCTCCTGCGCCAGCCGCTCCACCACCCCGCCTTTTTTCGGCTTGCCGATAACGACAAGCCGCATATCCCTTGTTTGGCGTATTTCCGCAACCGCCTCCAGGAGATATCTCAATCCCTTCAATGGCGTATCGGCGCTGTTGGTCGTGATAAGCAGGTTCTCGCGGCGTTTGACATCCGGCAACGGATAGAAGTTGTCGGTGTTTATCCCGTTGGGAACAACGCGAAACCGTTTATGAGGAATTTTGAAATCATTTCCGATGTCATTGCGCGAAGCTTCGGAAACTGTAATTATATAGGGAAGTTTCTCGACGACCTTTTTTTGCATTTTCAGGAAGGAATACCAGCGCCTCACCTTCATTTTTTTGAGGAACCCGTCAGCTTCTTCCAGTTCCAGACTTCGATCGACGGTAATCGGATGATGGATCGTGGCGACAACCGGAAATCCACCTCTGGAAATGGCCGAGAGGCCGTAAAAAAGGCCCTGATTGTCGTGGACAATGTCGTAGCTGCGGCGATTTGCTGAAAAAAAGCGGCGCGCCCGGACGCCAAAGGTGAAGGGCTCGGGAAAACCTCCTGATGACATGCTCAAAAACTCGAGCATATTCAATGGATATATCAAATCACGGACACTTTCCGGCTTGAAGAGGTGCTCCGGATTGTAAAGGTCCAGCCCGGGAAGGCTGTGAAGCCGGACTCCTGCGGGAAGCTCCGGATAGGGCGGGCCCGAGAGGACATCAACCTCATGGCCGAGCTCCCGGAGGGCGCCGCTCAGATATTTGACGTACACCCCCTGCCCGCCGCTGCCGGGATTCCCCCGATAGGTCATCAGACATATCCGCAGCGAAGAAACATCCCTGCCTGCAATGACATCCTTTTGTCTGGCCTGTTTCAATCCTACCCCATATTTTCGATTTTTTATCGCCGGTGAATACATCCGGCCCGGTAAATTAGCAATCGAAAATTTGTTTTCTCTGAAGCTATGCGTGGCCGACTTTTCAGCTACGGACATCTTCTTTATCTCGCGGTGCGGGGAACTGGCTGAAAGACCGGCGGGTTCAAGCGGATGGTTCATGCCGATCTTTCCCCTCTCTCTCAAAATATCGTAATATATCGTGATCGCTGCTGTGGCCTGTTCCTGCTGCCCAGTTGCTTGCCTTTTTTTCCTGCAATTTTTGGATGAAGAGCGGCAGGCTTCCTGCCTGTTTGGGCGGGGCGTGATACTTTTTACAGAAATCCAGATAATAACGCAGCCACTTTAGATATGAACCGTGCAAGGCGCTGGGGATGGCCCTGATTTGCAGTTGCTCATTAAATTTTGACATTAATGCGGGAGGAATTGTCACCATGTGGATATTTCCGTTTCCTGATAATCTTAATTTGTAAGCGATCACAGGGGGGGCTATTATGAACATTAAACTTCGTTTTCGGCATAACCATCAATCATTGTGTCATCCCCGAGCGCTTTTATCGGGGATCTGGTTTTTCTCATTCATAAGACCATATTTCCGATAGAAGCGCTCGGAAATGACAATTTTAAAAATACCCTGTGATCGCTTACCTTAATTTTGACATGATATCCGGAAAAGGGAAAAAAATGCTTGCATAATTTTTGTCAAGAGATTTAATGACCTTTCATAGTGTTGCGATGGGACAGGAGGTTGGCATTTCATGAAAGTGGAGATGCGAATACTCGGTTACGATCCGGTTCCTTATGATTTTGCACTCGAATGGCGGAGATATCAAGAAACTATAGAATGACTTGTTAGGCGCGCCGGTCACTCGCGGCTTGCTCCTCCAGAAAGGACTCTACATGCCCCTTGCATACACAAAGCTTGAACGACTGAGCCTTACCGATCATCCGGATTACAACGAACGGTGGGTCCAAGACCGCATCATCGAAGATCCTCGCATTCTCGGCTTGGGCGACCTAAACGTGAGTGATCGAGAGAGGGTGCATCCGAAGGCAGGCAGACTCGACATTCTTCTCCAAGACAAGGATCCTGAGAGCAACCACCGGTACGAAGTTGAACTCCAGCTCGGCGAGACCGATCCAAGCCACATCATCCGCATGCTGGAGTATTGGGACATCGAGCGAAAACGGTACCCACAGTATGAGCACACGGCTGCACTGATCGCCGAGGACGTAACAAGTCGATTTCTCAACGTGCTCGGCCTGTTCAATGGGGCGATTCCGCTGATCGCCATTCAAATGAGCGCCTTCCGCCTCGGCGAGACGATTTCTTTGGCCTTCACAACCGTGCTTTCGGAGCTGACGCTGGGGCTCGTAGACGAAGATGAACCGTTAACACCACTTACGGATCGTGCCTTTTGGGAGCGCCAAGCCACGCCCGCGACGGTAGCTCTATCCGACCGCCTTCTTGAGATGATCCGCACCGTTGAGCCTGACGCAGAGCTGAAGTACAACAAGTACTACGTCGGTCTTTGGGTCGGCGGCCGCGTAAACAACTTCGTGTCATTCGTGCCGCTGAAGTCAAGCATTCAAGTCCACGTCAAGTTGCCCCGAACAGACGAGATCGACACTCTTCTGGCAGATAGCGGGCTTGACCTGATGGCATACGACAGGCAGTGGGGAAACTATCGTGCCCGTCTCACCGCCGTGGATGTCGACAAACAGAAGACCCTACTTACAGAGTTAATGAAACGTGCGAGGGCAAAAAGACTCGAATAAGGCAAGCGCGCCTAACTAATCGCAATCCTTTGGAGTACATCAAGGACTACGATAAGCCTGAATTTGAAAGCATAATGCCAACACATCTTTTACCAGCGGAAATATTGGAATGGGCAAGAGCTGCCAGTATGCCCGACAATGCTTTGGACATTTTCATTGAAAAAAGAATTAGCCTGATAATCGAGTACCTAACAAAGAAACTGGTAGGTCAAAACATTGAAGTAATCGACACTTCGGCAACGATATGACCGATTTCAATATAGAGGGATAAGGGACGCTGGTAAATAAGTAAAAAAGCACCGGTACCCTATTTTGAATAAGGTATCCGGAGCGGCTGTTGACGAGAGAATATAGGAGAATATAGGGACACTTCCCCCATTCTATAGAGATTACTTGGTATAATAAATATCTCTGACTTTCACAGGGAGGTATCATGAAATTTGAGTGGGACAAGGACAAAGAGAAAAAGAATATAAGAAAACACGCAATTTCTTTTGAAGAAGCTGTTACCGTGTTCTATAATCCCTTATCAGCAACGTTCGCTGATCCAGACCACTCCATTGAAGAAGACAGATTCATTACCGTTGGTTATTCATCTCAAGGACGTCTTTTCGTTGTATCGTACACGGAAAGACGAGATGCGATACGAATTATCAGTGCACGTCCTGCAACCATGTTGGAGAGGAAAAGACATGAAAACTAAAACTATAGAGGAACAACGCCCCGAATATGATTTTGATTATTCAAAGGCCGTTCGCGGCAAGTACTTCAAGCGGCTGATAGAGGAAGGCGCCAACGTAGCCATCCTCGAACCGGAAATAGCCGAGGCATTTACCAGCTCGGCTGCTGTGAATGATGCCTTAAGATCTCTTCTCGAAATTACAAGAGCAACACAGCGCCTAACGAAGCACTCAACCGGACGCGCGAAAAAGCTGCGCGCCGGTTAGCTCAAACGTTGAGCATAGATACCACAATATAATAAAAACTGAATCCTTGACTTCCAAGATGAATGTAATTACAATGTGACCACAATTTATGCGAGGAGGTGAAATAATGAGAGCGCACGTTGTAAAAATAGGTAATTCTCAGGGGATCCGCATTCCCAAACCATTACTTGATCAAACGGGAATTATCGATGATGTCGAGCTTGAGGTGGAGAAAACCCAAATCATTATTCGTCCGATCTCAAATCCAAGGTCGGGTTGGGATGATGCTTTCAGAATAATGGCCCAAAAAGGTCATGACGCATTGATCGACGAAAATGACAATATTGCAAATTCCTGGGATGAAGAGGAATGGCAATGGTAGTGAATCGATTCGATGTGTATTTAATCAATCTTGATCCTACTGTTGGTTCTGAAATTCAGAAAACACGACCATGTGTGATTATTTCACCGGACGAAATGAACCGGCATATCCAAACCGTCATAGTTGCCCCGATGACGACGGCAGGGAAGGAATATCCAACAAGAATAGCTTGCGTATTTGAAAGCAGGAAGGGACATATCGTGTTGGATCAGCTACGGACCATAGACAAAAGGCGACTTATAAAAAAACTCGGCTCTCTTGATCCAGAAATCCAGTTTAAGGTTACTTCCGTTTTACAGCGGCTATTTGCGTTTTAAATTGCCCAAAATTCAAGCCAGCCGACCTCGTAAACTCGGCGGCTGATTTTTTCGTTTTAGTTCAATAAAGGGTAATGGCAGGGATTTATGAATACGCAGGCAGATTGAATTTACCTTGGCAATTTGCTGATGCTTCACTTTAAAAATTGTTTCAATATTATGAAATCAAATAAATTAATTGTGTTTGACATGGATGGCGTCCTGATCGATGTCTCCGCCTCCTACCGGGAGGCGGTCCGAAAAACGGCGCGGCTGTTTTTGGCGGGGACAGCAAATTTCGACAAATTGCCGGATCCGCTGTTTTCGCCTGAAGAACTGCTGCGCCTGAAGCAGACAGGCGGACTTAATAACGACTGGGAATTGACGGCGCGGACAATCGACCTGCTTTTCACGCTGATCGAATCTCCCGCCGGGAACGTCCCCTCGGCAGACAGCGTTTCCTACGAAAAGTTCATCCGCGCCCATGATGCCCAAAAGCTCGCTGATTTTCTTTACAAATCAGGCACTCCGCTGACGGATCTCGCTGCCCTTCAAAAGGGCGGCAAATCTTCTTTCGTGGAGCAGTGTTTCCGGGGCGATGTGAAGACCGGCAACATCATCAAGCGGATGTTTCAGGAAATATACCTCGGCCCTGCCCTTTTCCGGTCGGCTTACAGCCTGGAGCCTGAATTCAGCAGGGAGGAAGGACTGATCGACAACGAGACCCTCCTTTGCAGCGCGGCGATTCTTGAAGACCTGGCCCGGCGCCACACGCTTGCCATCGCCACCGGCAGGCCGAAAATGGAGGCGGAGCACCCGCTGGAGCGCTTCGGAATTGGGAAGTATTTTCGGGATGTCGTAACCCATGATGACTGCCTCAGCGAAGAAGAGCGCTTTTACAGAGAAAGAAACGTTCATGTTTCCCTGGGAAAACCGCACCCGTTCATGCTTGACCTTCTGTCTGACCGGCTCGGCAACTCTTTCGACCAACGCTTCTATGTGGGCGACATGCCCGACGACATGCAGGCCGCACGGGCGTCGCAAAAGAAGTACCGCGCGATTGGCGCCCTTTTCGTTGTGTCCGCCGCCCAAAACAGCCGGGATATTCTCATCAGGGCCGGCGCCGAACATGTAATAGACAGCCCCGCCGTCCTGGCTGAAATAATCGGATAGCGCCGAAACGATCCGCGGGTCGGTAATCTACACGTCCGGAGGCAGAAGAAAAATGTCATCCCTTTCACCTACATCAGTCCCATCCGGCGGGAACCGCCTGCGGATTTTCCCTGGTGAGAGGCGCAGCATGGCCGGCCTGTTCGGCATGATCGTGCTGGTGGGTATGGGCGAGCACATGGCCGAGCGCTTCCTGCCGCTCTATCTGCAACAACTGGCGCAAGCCTCGACCGCCGTCATGGCCATCGGCCTGATGGCCGGCATGGACGACCTGCTGTCCGCGCTCTACTCCTTTCCGGGCGGCTATCTGAGCGACCGCCTGGGCACGAAACGCGCGCTGCTTTTCTTCAACGCCCTTTCCATGATCGGCTACCTGTGCGTCATCCTGATTCGCTCCTGGTGGGCAGTGTTGATCGGCGCGGCATTTTTCATCTCCTGGTCGGCCATTTCGCTGCCGGCCACCATGGATCTGCTGGCCAGGATCGTACCGAAAAACAGACGCACCCTGGGTGTATCGGTGTTGGCGCTGGTGCGCCGGGCGCCCAAGATGCTGGGGCCGGTAGTGGGCGGCGCGTGCATCGCGGTCTGGGGCGTCGAGCAGGGCGTGCGCGCAGCATTCGTCCTGGCGCTGGCGCTTGCCGTGGCCGCCTCCGTGTTGCAGCAACGGCTGATCACGGACGACGCGATGGATTCCAGGGTCGCCGAGGCCAGTCCGCTGCGGCTGTGGCGCGAGATGCCGGCCAGTCTGCGGAATCTGCTCTGGTCGGATATTCTCATTCGCTTCTGCGAGCGCATTCCGGACGCTTTCGTGGTCATCTGGGCCACGCGCTACGTGATGCATCCCGTCTCGGAACTTACGTTCGGCTGGCTGTCCGCCATTGAAAACATCACCGCCGTGCTGGTGTACCTCCCCGTGGCGTACATGGCCGACCGCTTCGGCAAGAAGCCTTTCGTGCTGATCACCTTCGTGTTCTTCAGCGTCTTTCCCTTGGCCCTGCTGCATTCGCAGTCGCTTGGCCCCCTGGCGGCGGCATTTGTTCTCCGCGGGCTCAAGGAGTTCGGCGAGCCGACCCGCAAGGCGCTGATCATGGACCTGGCGCCGGAGGGACGAAAGGCGGCGATGTTCGGGCTGTACTACCTCGTTCGCGATGTGCTGGTCGCCTTTGCGGCCTTCGGCGGCGCGCTCCTGTGGCGCGTGTCGCCGGAACTGAACCTGAAGGTTGCGTTCGGCTTCGGCGTGCTGGGAACCCTCTGGTTCGCGTGGCGCGGGCGTGACTGAACGGTTCCGCCTGCGGTAATGCAGCTTTCAAACATACAAACAGGGAGAAGTACTTTCCCCAAAAGGAAAGCCCGACAGGGGCAACACAGCCGTTCGCCGCGCTTTGGCTGATTTCGACGCTGGGCTGTAAAAGACAAATAACTGGAGGTTGAAAATCTATGAAATCTTACCGGAAAGAATTATGGTTCAACATCCCTGCCCGCAGGGGATTTGTAAACATTACGGAACAGATGGAACAGTGCCTGGAGGCAAGCGGCGTAACGGAGGGGTTGATGCTTGTGAACGCCATGCATATCACGGCCTCGGTCTTCATAAATGACGACGAATCCGGCCTGCATCAAGACTATGAGGATTGGCTTGAAAAACTCGCCCCGCATGAGCCTGTTTCAAGTTATCGGCACAATCGGACAGGAGAAGACAACGGGGACGCTCATTTGAAAAGACAGGTGATGGGACGGGAAGTGGTTGTCGCCATCACCGGGGGCAAGTTGGATTTCGGCCCCTGGGAAAAGATTTTCTATGGCGAATTTGACGGCAGGCGGCGCAAAAGGGTTCTGGTCAAGATAATCGGAGAATAATTGGATTTATTCGTGAAAGGAGGCTTTACTTTATGAATATTATTCACAACGAAGCGGAGTGCAGGTTTGAGTACAGAAGTGGCGACGTCCTGGCAGTCTGTGACTACCAGGTGGCAGGCAACGTTTGGACGTTTACTCACACCTTTGTGCCGGACTCGATGCGAGGCCAGGGAGTCGCCGCTGCGCTGGCGGAGGCTGCCTTAATGCACGCACAAGCGCTGAATGTCAAAGTTGTACCGTCATGCAGTTATATCGATTCCTATATGGAGCGCTCTCCGAAATTTGACGGTCTAATTAAGGGGGACGCTGGTAAAAAAGTAAATAATGACAGAGTGATATCTTGAATGATGTTGGTAAGATATTGACAAGGGACAGCAGCGAAAGAAGGGGCCAGAGTAAGATTGCCTAATGTCACTCTGACCCCCATTACCCTGCCCCCTTTAAACCTTTAAACAAAGATCAAACTTTCATTTTCGCGAGCTCCTCGATGCATTTTCCGGCAAATTCCACCATGTCGTCGGTGGCCTTGTTGAACTGCCCGGCAGTCTTCACCAAAGCCGGATGGTCTTTGTACTCGTCGCGGGTGTAGCCGTCTTCCGCGTATCCCCGGGCGAAGTAGGGAACCTTGAGCAGCTTGTCCATCACATCCTGCGGGATATCCTTTTCAATGCGGCCCTTTTCGAAAACAATGTCCTCCTCCCCGGCAAACTTTATCACGTCGGCGATAAATGACGGCGGGCAGGTCAGCACGATGCTGCCGCCGGCCTTTTCCTCGAGATGCCAGATGCGCGTCTTGCCATCCACCGTCGGCCCCAGCCGGAGCGAGCAGGAAAGGAGCTTGCTCGGATAGTTCCCCTCGTGAAAGAGGCGGTAGGCCTTCTTGAGAATGGCCATCTCCGCGAGCCTCACTTCCGCCTCGGAAAGCTCGATCCCCTCGGCGCGGGCAAAATCCCGTAATCCGCCCAGATCGCCGAAACGGGCCTCCATCATGGTAATTACCGAACGCCACTTCGTCAGATCGACGTTGTTTTTCCGGGCGGTTTCCAGCCCCCGCTTAACGGCGTTCGCCCCATCCAGCAACTGCGACATGACAAAGGCCAGCGTATTGTTTGTCGAAATTCCCCACGAGGTGAGTAATTCCAGAACCTCATACCCTTCCTTCGTACCGGGAATCTTGACCATGACATTGGGGTTGATGGCGGCAATCTCCCTAGCCTGCGCGATCATCGCCGCCTTATCAAAAGATTTGCGTGGATCGACCTGCCCGGACAGGTAGCCTTCGCGGTAACCGGATTTTTCAAAAAGGGGCAACAGCATGTCGGAGCCACGTTTGACAACCTCCTTGTAGAGCAACCAGAAGAGGGATTCCTTGTCGATTCCCGGGTTTTTCGCGATCATCTCGAAGGCGACCTCTTTCCAGTACCCCGGATCTTCGCTGATCGCCTGCAGGGAAATCGCCGGATTGGTGGTAACGCCGCGAACGAGTGAGTCTTCCGGATGGGCAGGATTGAAGAACCGTTCCAACTGACGCTCCAGCGTCGCTTTATCCGCCGTCGGGGTTTCAGCAAGGAGCTTGCGCCGCCAGTTATCATAGGTCAGCGGCGAGGCGTCCCACCAGATCTCCATTCCGGGGCTCGCCTCGACAAGTTTTTCCAAAAGATTATATTCCTTCATGTTTTGACTCCCGTCTATTTATAGTTGTAAAAAACTCGGAGCCTCGTATAACACTGCGAGGCAAAATTACAATCTTTTTTAACATCTATTGAGGTAATTGCAAAACTCCCTATTCTTGTCATTCCCGCAACGATTCTGAGCGGGAAAGCGGAGCTTAATGTTCATA
>CAZKHU010000067.1:1767-15726 GCA_964552725.1 uncultured Syntrophus sp. | reverse complement strand
GCTCCACGCCCTGATCCATGCCGCCCGGCCATTCGAGGGCCGAACCATGGCCCTCATCCGGCCGCGGCTGGGCAGGGTTATCCCTTTTTCTGAGCGCAGGGTCAGCCGTCGGGCCCTGATTCTTTCATCAAGAGGTTGAAGATATGATCATTCATCAAGAAATCTGCGTCGGCTGCGGCCGCTGCATCCCCTATTGTCCTACCGGCGCGATCCGCCGCGAGGGGCTCAAGAGCTTCATCGACCAGGACGTCTGCTACGAATGCAGCACATGTCTGCGCGCCGCCCATTGCCCCGTGGACGCGATTGCCGAATCTCCGGATGTTTTCGAGTACCCGCGGGCGCTGCGCCGCTACTTCAGCGATCCCAGCGCAACCCATGCGGCGACGGGGATTCAGGGACGGGGGACGGAGGAAAGCAAGACGAACGATGTTACCCGTCGTTGCGGCCCTACCCAGGTCGGCATCTGCATCGAGGTCGGCCGCCCCAATCTCGGCATGGCGGTTTCCGATATCCAGAAGATTACACGGGCGATTGCCCGGGGCGGCATCCACAAGATCGAGGCGAATAATCCCATCCACTCCATGATTGCCGACGAGACGACGGGGGACATGAAGCCCGAGATGCTGGGCGAACGGATACTTTCGGCGATTATCGAGCTTCAGGTGGAGCGGAATCAGGTGCGCAACATTCTCCGGATTGTCAGGGAGGTCGCCAAAGAACTGGACAGCGTCTTTACGCTCGACGCCTTTACAGTCGTTGGCCCCAATCTCCAGATTCCCGAGGATTTTCTGGAGAGCATCCGGGCTGAAGGCTTTGCCTGGCGTCCGAACGCGAAGGTCAACATGGGGCTGGGACGGGCCTGGGAATAATTATCTGAGGAGATTGTCATGACGCACAGTTTGCACCGCGAAGGAAGTCTTGAGTCCCTGGAGAAGGACTATGTCCTGTTTATCTATCCGGCCCGGGGGTTCAATTACAGGGGAAGCGCCCCAAAGGTGCGCCGCCTGGTCGAGATTCTCTACCAGGTGGGGCCGGTCAACATGATCCCCACGTCGCTGCGTCGCAACATGTACAGCGGCGTCAAGCCCGAGGAAATCCTCGACAGCATCACGGTTGAGGGGACGCGCGTCTATTCCGTTTTCAATGACAGGGAGAAGCTCCGGAAGGTGCTGAAGCTGCTCAAGGAGGCCGACGAGGGGATTTCGATTGTCGTCAGCGGCGTCATCGATTCCCTGCGCACTATTGCCGCGGAGCTGGGCATCGAACCGCACATGGTCAACCTTTCGCTGGGAATTCATGGCCGTACCGACCGCCTCCCGCCGCCGGACATCCGGGAGTTCACGACGATGTGCGGCCACGGCGTCGTCTCTCCTTTTCTGGTCAAGGATATGATTCGGCGGGTCAAGTCAGGAAAGGTCAGCGCCTTCGACGGCAGCGTTATCCTGGCCGAACCCTGCACCTGCGGGATATTCAACCCCTACCGCTCCGCGGAGCTGCTCCGGGAGAAGCTGCCGCTCTATACGGTGGACCGCTGGTGAAAAAGGAGGATAAAATAATGAATCTGGGATTTATCGGGTTCGGCGGCGCCGGTTACGGGCTGGCCAAGGGTCTGCGCCAGGCCGGCGTAGCCGCAGTGTTTTATTACGACCGGCTGCAGACGACCCCACCCTACGCCGCGGCCATCGGCAGCCGCGCCGCCGAGATTGGCGCCGTTGCGGAAAAAACCGCCGGAGATCTGGCCGGGCGAACCGACGTCCTCTTCTCCTGCGTTACCGGGGCGATGGCCGTCTCCGTCGCCCGGGAAATAGCCCCTTTTCTCAGTCCGGCACATCTTTACATCGACGTCAATACCGCCTCTCCGGAGGTGATGGAGGCCGTCGCCGCTGTTGTGGAACCCACGGGCGCGCTGTTTGTCGATGCGGCGATGATGGGGGCGATTCCCACCTTTCTCCAGCGGGTGCCGATTCTTGCCTCGGGCGCCGGGGCCGGGCTGTTCAGGGAGAGGCTTACGCCCTACGGAATGAAGATTCGCGTTATCGGGGAAAAGCCGGGCGAAGCCTCGGCGATCAAGCTCTTTCGCAGCATCTTTACGAAAGGCCTGCTTGCGCTTTTTCTGGAGTTGCTGCCCACCGCGCATCGCTATGGCGTGGACGAGACGGTGCTGGCTTCGCTCGCCGAATCCCTGGACGGGGTTCCCTTTCTGGAAACCGCCCGCCAGCAGATGACCAAGGGCATCGTCAATGCCGGACGGATGGCCCATGAAATGGAGGAGGTGGTTGCCATCCTGGAGGCCCTGGGCGCTCCCGCCGCGATGTCCCGGGCATCCCGGGAAACACTCCTCTGGTGCGATGGTCTCGGTCTCCGGGAGCGTTTTGGCGGCGAGTTGCCCGCCACGCTGGCGGAGGCGCTCGCCGTGCTTGACGGGGCTGTGGCAAAAGAGGCCGGAGAGGCGAGCCCGGCAAAACCGTGATCGATATTTATTCGATCGTTGAATTTAAGACAGGGAGATAAGATATGAAACTATGCTTTAACGCAGGACCGGAGCCCCTCGAGGAATATTTCCCCTTCGCCAAGGCGAACGGTTTTCCCTGGATGGAGCTGAGCTGCAACAACCCGAAGAATTTTCTCGACAAGTGGACGCCGGCGCGCATCGACGGCATCAAAAGGCTCCGCGACCAGGCAGGCGTCCGTTACGGCCTCCACTCGGCCTCTTTCGTTAACGCCGCCGAGATCGAGCCCACGGTGCGCAAGGCGGTGGAGCAGCACCTCCTTGCTTACGTGGAACTGGCCCATCAGCTTGAGGCCGAATATGTGGTTCTCCACTTCGGCTATCATTTCAGTCTCTTTCGGGACTACGTCTTCGAGTGTCTGACCAAAACCTACGAACCGGTGGTCGAGCTTGCCGAAAGGTATAGTCTGCCGATCGGAATTGAGAACATGAACAAGGTTCATGAAGAGTCGGAGATTGCCTACCTTGGTGTAACTATCGAGGAACTGTCAAGGGTGCTGGACGCCATTCCCTCGAAGTACTTCGGGCTCACGCTGGATATCGCCCATGCGAGTCTGCTGCCCGACGGCCCGAAATCGTTCATTGACGCCTTTCCCGGCCGGATCGTCAGCACCCATGTCAGCGACAACGACCTGGTGCTTGACCGCCATCTTCCCGTTGGTGAAGGCAAGATCGATTTCCAGCCGATCTTCAAACAGTTGCATGCGGCCGGCTTCAAGGGAACGCTGAACATCGAGCTGCCCCGTTCCAACGAGGACCGGGTGCTGAGCAAGCGCCGGCTGGAACCGATTCTTGAGGGGTTGGGGATTCTCAAGTGGGCCCTGACGCCATAACCGGAAGCACCATTTCCTGATGAATATGCAAGAGGCGGGGGCAATTGCCTCCGCCTCTGTAAATTTTTCCGCGACTGCTCGCGCAGTCAGATTCTCGTCAGTTGCCGGTATTTGATCCGGTGGGGCTGGCTGGCCGCTGCGCCGAGGCGGGCCTTGCGGTCCGCTTCGTACTCGGAATAGTTCCCCTCGAACCAGACAACGGCGCTGTCTCCCTCGAAGGCGAGGATGTGCGTCGCGATCCGGTCGAGAAACCAGCGGTCGTGGCTGATGACCACCGCGCAGCCGGCGAAATTCTCCAGCGCCTCTTCCAGGGCCCGCATTGTGTTGACGTCGAGGTCGTTCGTCGGTTCGTCGAGCAAAAGGACGTTTGCCCCCTCTTTCAATATCCTCGCCAGATGGACGCGGTTCCGCTCGCCGCCGGAGATGCGGCCCACCTTTTTCTGCTGGTCGGTTCCGGAAAAATTGAACCGCGATACATAAGCCCGTGAATTTATCTCGCGCTCCCCAAGGACAATGATCTCCTGTTTTTCCGAAATCGTCTCCCAGATCGTCTTTTCCGGATCGAGGACGTCGCGGCTCTGATCGACATAGCCCAGTTTGACCGTTTCGCCGATCCGGATTGTCCCTGAATCCGGGTTCTCCTGCCCGGTGATCATCTTGAAGAGGGTGGTCTTGCCGGCCCCGTTCGGTCCGATAATGCCGACGATCCCGCCCGGCGGGAGACTGAACGTCATGTTATCGACGAGAATACGGTCTCCAAAGGATTTTTTGACGTCCTGTGCCTCGATGACGAGCTTTCCCAGCCTCGGTCCGGGGGGAATGTAAATCTGCAGTTCCTTCGCCCGCTCCTCCGCATCCCGCGAGAGGAGGTTTTCATAAGAACTGATGCGGGCCTTGGATTTTGCATGCCGTCCCTTCGGAGACATGCGGATCCATTCCAGCTCCCGCTGGAGCGTTTCCTGGCGCGCGCTTTCCTGTTTTTCCTCGAGGCGCAGCCGGTTCTGCTTCTGCTCCAGCCAGGATGAGTAATTGCCCTTCCAGGGGATGCCTTGGCCGCGGTCGAGTTCAAGTATCCAGCCGGCCACGTTGTCGAGGAAGTAGCGGTCGTGGGTGACGGCGATGACGGTGCCCGCGTAGGACTGAAGGTGATGCTCCAGCCAGGCCACCGATTCGGCGTCGAGGTGATTGGTCGGTTCGTCAAGCAGGAGAATATCGGGGCTCTGCAAAAGCAGGCGGCAGAGGGCGACCCGCCGGCGCTCCCCTCCGGAGAGCAGTTCCACCGGCGTGTCGCCGGGCGGACAGCGCAGCGCGTCCATCGCCATTTCGAGGCGGGAATCGAGGTCCCAGGCATCGAGGGCGTCGAGTCGCTCCTGCACGGTTGCCTGGCGGTCGAGCAGTTTTGTCATCTCTTCGTCGGACAGCGGCTCGGCAAACTTCTCGTTGATCTCATTGTATTCATTGACGAGATTGACCGTATCCTGTACCCCTTCCTCAACCACCGCGCGGACGGTTTTCGTGTTGTCGAGCCGGGGTTCCTGCTCCAGAAAGCCGACCGTGTAGCCGGCGGAGAGGATTGTCTCCCCGTTGAAGTCGTGATCGACGCCGGCCAGTATCCTCAGCAGCGAACTTTTTCCGGAGCCGTTCAGCCCGAGCACCCCGATCTTGGCGCCGTAGAAATAGGACAGATAGACGTCCTTCAAAACCGGTCGGTTGTCGTAGAACTTTGCCACTCCAATCATCGAGTAGATAACCTTGTTGGGATCGATTGCCATGTGCTTTCTCCTTTATTTATTATAAAACTGGCTGAGATAGAGGCGGTGATACAGCCCTTTCTGAAGAAGCAGTTCCGAATGCGTTCCCCTTTCCACTATTTCGCCGTTGTCGATCACCAGTACCTGAGCGGCGTCGCGGATGGTGCTCAGGCGATGGGCGATCACAAAACTGGTACGTCCCTGCATGAGTCTCAGCAAAGCTGTCTGTATCCTGATCTCGGTGCGAGTATCGACGGAGCTTGTGGCTTCGTCCAGAATCAGGATGGTCGGATTGGCGAGAATCGCCCGGGCGATCGATAAAAGCTGCCTTTGCCCCTGGCTCAAGTTTCCGCCCCGTTCGGAGAGGCGGGTCTCGTAGCCATTGGGGAGCTGGCGGATAAAGGGATCGGCCTCGGCAAGCTTTGCCGCTTCCATGCACTCTTGGTCGGTTGCCGCAAGCCGGCCGTACCGGATATTTTCCAGCACCGTTCCGGAAAAAAGGAAGGTATCCTGCGAGACTATTCCCAGTTGACGGCGCAGATCGGCCTTGCCGATGGTGCGGATATCCCTGCCGTGAACGACGATGCGACCCTTATCCGCCTCGTAGAATCTTGTCAAGAGGTTAATGATGGTTGTCTTGCCGGCGCCGGTCGGCCCCGCCAGGGCCAGCGTTTCCCCGTTTCTGGCTGTGAAGGTCATTTCCTTTATAATATTATTTCCCTTATTATATCCAAAACTTACATCTTCAAAGGCGACATCCCCCGTAAGCGAACCAAGCGGTGCGGTCCCCGCGGCCTCATCCGCTTCGGGCGGCGTGTCGATGATCTGAAACACCCGCTCGGCTCCGGCCAGGGCGGCCTGGATCGAATTATACATGCCGGCGAGTTGACGCAGGGGGCTGATGAAGTTTTGTCCGTAATTGATGAAGGTGGCGATGACGCCGACGCTTACCAGCCCTCCCAGGGCCAGCCAGCCGCCGAGGCCCGCCAGAGCGATTATGAAGAAGTTGCCGAGAACGCCCGTCAGCGGAATGAGCAGCATCGCGTAAACGTTTGCGGAAACAGCCGCATGAAATACAGCCTCGTTGCTGCGGCGAAAAGACTGAAGCGTCGCTTCGCCCCTTCCGAACATTTTTACCACCTTCTGACCGCTGATCGCCTCCTCCAGCACGCCGTTGAGTTCTCCCAGATGTTTCTGCAAATCACGGAAGCTCCGGCGCGTATAGCGGGCGATAAAATCGGCGAATAAAAAGATGAGGGGTATTATCAGCAGGGAGACCAGCGCCAGCCAGGAATTCAATATAAACATCGCGATGATGATTCCGGCAAGCGAAAGGACGCTTGCAAAAAGCGAAGTGATGTTCTGGGAGACCGCCTGATTGACGGCGTCGATGTCGTTGGTAAGGCGGCTCATCAGTTCGCCGGCCGGGTTGTTGTCGAAAAAACTCAGCGGCAGCCGCTGCAGGTGGGAAAACAGGTCTCCGCGCAGTTTCTGCAAGGCCCTCTGCGAGATATCGGCCATCATCCAGGCGGAAAGCCCATGAAACAGGTTTTCCAGGATGTAGGCCAGAAGCATCAGCAGAGATATTTCCATCAGCCCGGAGATTTTTTTGGTTGCAATAAACCGGTCGATTGCCGTGCCCATAAGATACGGGCCGGCCAGTCCGAGGATTGTGTAGATGACGATAATTGCGCAGACCATGACAAGCCGGATGCGGTAAGGCGACAGATAATAAAGCAGCCTTCTGAGCGAATTGCGGGGATCATGCGCCTTTTCGATCCTGCCCCGGAACGCCTTTCCGTATCTGGATAGCGTTCCGCGGGCGCCTCCGGTAGCCCGGGATTGATAGGGGATTCTCATGATCGGTCCCCCGCTGCCGCCCCTTGGGCCGCGCGCAGCTCCCCGTTCAGGCCGTTACCCACCTGAGAATTATAAATTTCCCGGTAAATCGCGCTGTCTTTCATCAGCTCCGCGTGCGTGCCCTCCGCGGCGATCCTCCCCTGTTCAAGAAGCACGATCTTGTCCGCCTGCAAAACGGTACTGAGCCGCTGGGCGACGATAATGGTCGTGGGGAGATAGTCATTGCCCGCCAGCGCCGCATGTATTTTTGACTCTGTTTCCAGGTCAACGGAGCTTGTGCTGTCGTCAAGAATCAAGATCGCCGGGCGGGTCAAAAGCGCCCGTGCGATCGCGAGCCGCTGTTTCTGCCCCCCCGAGAGGTTAACGCCCCGCTCCTCCACATGCGTGTCGTAACCTTTTGGCAGGTTAATAATAAAATCATGGGCCTGTGCAATTCGGGCGGCCTTTTCCACCTCCCCGCCGTTTGCCGCGGGATTGCCGTAGCGGATGTTATCCATGATGGAGCCGGAAAAAAGGATAGTTTCCTGTGGAACAATCCCGAATTGCGCCAGCAGCGAATTCTGCTGGATTGTGCGGATATCCGTCCCGTCGAGCAGGATTTTTCCGGAGGAGACGTCGTAGAAACGGGGCAGCAGATTGACCAGCGTCGTTTTGCCGGCGCCGGTGGCGCCAAGGATCGCCACTTTTTGCCCGGCTTCGATAATCAGGTTTATCCCCGCCAGCGCCGGCGCGGTTTTATGGGCATACGGCTCCTTGTTTGCGCCGTTATAGCAAAACGAAACATCTTCCAAAACCAGTTTTCCCGCAATAGGCCCGGCAAGCTTGAGCGCCCCCGGCGCATCGCCGATGTCGGGCACGGCATCCAGCACCTCGCCAATGCGCTTTGCCGAGGCGATTCCTCCCGCCCAGACGTTGGCAAGCACTGTCAGCATTATCAGCGGCATCATTGTCGTCAGCAGGTAATTGGTAAAGGCAACAATCTCGCCCACGGACATTTTTCCTCCGATAGCCCTTGTCCCGCCCGCCCAGACGACAACCACGATGCCGGCATTGATGCACAGCTTAAGGATTGGCGACATGGTGGAGATGATCCGCAAGGAGCGCACCGAACGATCCGTATACGCGGCGTTGGCTTCCCCGAAGCGGTTTTCCTCATAAGAGGAGCGGACAAAGGATTTAACAAGGCGGATTCCTGAAATATTTTCCTGCAGAATAGTGTTGAGACGGTCCAGTTTCCGCTGAACGATGCTGAAAAGGGGCTCCATTTTTACCGTAAAGAGGACGATTATCGCGGACGTAACAATGAGCAGCGGCAGCATCGTCAAGGCGAGCGCGGGACTGGTGGCGATCATCAGCGAAAGGCTGCCGATCATCAGCAGCGGGGCGCGCGTGCCGATGCGCAGTGTGATCATCACTACGCGCTGGAGCGCGCCGGTGTCGCTTGTCATCCGCACCATCAACTGGCCGGTTTTTTGTTCGTCCAGATTGGCGAAGGAAAAGGTTTGAATCCTTGCGAACAGCGCCTCGCGCAGCCGGAAGGCCACCCCTTCCCCCGACAGAACGGAGAAGTAGTTGTTGCCAATCGTCAGAAGCGTGCTTAAAAGCGAAATGCCCAGCATGATAAGCGATGTCTCGAGGACCACCCCGGGGTTTTTTCCTCCGATTCCCTGATCGATAATCCGTTGAACGAGGCGCGGTATCGCCAGGTCGAAAAAAACCAGGAGCGTCAGCATTGCAATTGCCGCCAGGGAGGTCCTGGCGTACGGTCTCAGAAAAGGAAATAGTTTCACAAGCGGCTTCATGGCGCTTCAGATACACCAGAATGGCCTGTTTTGTCCAGACGTGTTGAGGAGGCAAACGTTATCGGAGAGAATCATGACGCCGTCCCCGTTTTGCCTTTGCCGGATGCGGGTTATATGTTATGTTGTCCCATCTTTTCATCAAGGTCCCGCGCTCTTCAAAGGGTTGTCCGTTTTTTACGGGCTACCCAAAAGGAGAGATGGTGATTTTCAGCATCATCCGGAAATGATAGTTATCCATAGGTAATATGAAACCCAGAATTCAAAAAAATCTTGTTGTTAAAATTTTGGCCGCCCTGACCGCTTCCGGGGCGCCAAAGAGTGTCAGGGCGCTTGTCGCCGATATCGACAAGAGGGGAAATTGGGGCGATTTTGTTCATCTATTGGCGGAAGAAGGGGTTGCCTTTCTCTTTTTTTATTACATTGAAAGGCACAATCTTGCCGATCTTATCCCGAAGGAGGCTTATCATTCACTGGCGGAGCTTTATTACGGCAATCTGAAGAGAAACATGATTGCGACGGTCGCGCTTCAACCGATATTTCAAAAATTTAACGAGCAAACCATCCCCTTTATAGTCCTCAAAGGCATTGCCCTGGCCGAACTTTGTTATCCGAGTTTTGCGACTCGCGGGATGTCAGATGCGGACATCCTTGTCCACAAAAATGATGTTTACAGGGTTGATAGTTGTCTTGCGGAGCTTGGTTACGCGGCAGCCGACAGTTTTGTGGAAGAGGCCCTCCAAAACCCGCCGGGGTATCTGGCCAGCCTTGATTACCGGAAAGACGACGGATCCTTTCCCAACATCCATATTCACTGGCACCCGGTCAACACCTCGGTTCCGGCGTACATGTTCTCTGAAAATATCGATCCGGAGCGCCTCTGGGAAAGGGCGATTCCCGCCCGGTTAGCAGACGCGGATGTCCTCATCCTCTGTCCGGAACACCAGGTCGTCTATCTGTGCGAACACGGATTGCGGATAAACCATTCGTTTGCCAGACTTATCTTGATTTATGATATTTTTTATGCCATAAACGCGCACAAAGATCGGATAGATTGGGATTTTGTCGTTCAGGAGGCAAAGAGGTTCGGGTTAGAAAAATTTGTTTTTTGGGGCCTGACCATTGTTGAACGCTACACAGCGTTTTTATCTTCTGGAGTGATAATGAAAAAGCTCTGTCCGTCTGGTTTAACCATTGGAGAACAAAGCTTTCTTTCCCTTCTTTTACACAATCGGCGCTTTCGCGGCGGCAGCATTTTAGTATATTTGGCGATGAGTAGAGGTCTGCGGGAGAAAAGCCGTTTCTTATTCCGGATTTTTTTTCCGCCGCGCCATATCCTCCTGCAGAGAAGTTATGCGAAAAATCAAAAATTCGGAATGTTATGGTACTTTCGAAGATTACGGGAGGTTGTTGCGCACATTATTTTTGTTTTACGGGGATAAGGGCAGACAATGAAAGAGATCAAATTGATCAGGGCCAGGGGAAATCTGCTTTTCAGCGCGCTTATGTGCCTGCTCGCGGGCCTTCTTTCCGCATGCGGGTCGGTCGGGGTGATAGAGGGTGTTCCCGTAAAAGATTACCGACCGCCGGCGGTGGAGTTAGCCGCTGCTGAAAAGCAGGCGAGGGAGGAGGCCGAGGCAATTCTGCAATTGACTAAAACCTCCCAAAACAGTGTCTTCAAAGAGGAAAACGGCATTTCGGAGTACATAATCGGGCCGGGGGATGTTTTGACTCTGACCTACTGGATGCCTTATTCTTCCTATTCAAATGCCGCTGGTCAGCAGATGCTGGGAACTGCGGAGGGTTTCATGCAGACGGTCTTCAATGTGACTGTCCGGTCTGACGGCAATATCACCTATAGTTACGGCGATGATATCCCTGCCGCCGGCCATACCGTCCGAGAACTGCGCCAGATTCTTCTGGACGGGGTAAAAAATTACATAAAAAATCCCCGGCTGGATGTTCTTGTCAAGGAATATAACAGCAAAACGGTGCTCCTTTTCGGGCGGATCAACAATATCCAGGGAGCGGGGATGTCCGGTCCGGGCAAGTATCCCATCAAAGGAAAAATGACCATTCTCGATATGATCAACCTGGCCGGAGGACCCGTCACGGGCATCCCGCAGCGCAGTTCTATGCGTTCGGACTACAATTATGGCGGAAACGGGGATCTGCGCAAGGTGGAGCTGGTCAGAAAGGGCAAAAAGTACACGCTCAACCTTTACAAGGCCCTCTTCGGCGGCGATATGAGCAACAACGTCATTGTCGATAATGGTGATATGGTAACCGTTACCGAGGAACCGACTTTCGCCCGCAAGGTGTTTGTCTTCGGCCAGGTGAACGGTCCGGGCGTCTTCAGCCTGGCGGACGCAAGCGATTTGTTGACCGCGATGTCGCTTACCGGCGGCACAACCGCTCTCGCCGTCAAAAAAGATATAAAAATTATCAGAGGTTATGTCGAGAACCATGGCAAACCGATTGTGCTTTCGGCAAATCTGGATGATATCCTCAAGCGGGGGGACCTTGCGCAGAACATTGCTCTCCAGGATGGCGACCTGGTCTATGTGCCGCGAATGGTGATCGGCGATATCAACGAGTTTATCGCGAATATCAACCCGCTTCTGGGGTTCCTGACTACTGACGCGCCACCGTCGATGTTCAGGGATGCCTGGATGAAGGATCCCAACTGGCTAAAATTCTGAGTGGCGGCGATTTAATGATCTGAATTCAGAAAATACTACGAGAGAACCCCGATGACCAAATACGACCTGAGTATCAGAGATTACTGGCGTATCATCAAAAAAAGGAAACTGATCATCATCTTTACGTTTCTGGCGATGACCACGTTCAGTTTCATCTCCGCGACGCTGACCAAACCGACCCCGATCTATAGAACAAACGCCACAATAAAGTTTGAACCGGCGGAGACCGTTTATAAGCAGGGCTACGGCTATGGCACATCCACAGGTTCTTTGGACACACAAGCCGCGATGATCAAGAGCTATTACATCATGGAGGTAGTTGCCAAACAGCTGGGGTTCATCCCCCCGGCGGTTACCCCCGAAGAGGTGCGGAATAACACCAAGTACATAAATATTATTCTCGATCTCAAGGGGAAAATTGATACCGAGCTGGATGCTACGGCCAATATGATCAATATCATCGCCACCTCAAACGACCCGCTCTTCGCCCAGCGGCTTGCCAATGCCGTAGCCCAGGGTTACCGGGAGCAGCATTCCGTTGACGTCAACCGTAAGGCGGTGGAAGCGAAAAAATTCATTGAATCCCAGAGGGTTACTCTGCTGGAGAAACTCAATAAGACCGAGGAGGCCGTGCGGCATTTCCGGGAGAAGAATCAACGCATTTTGGGGGATGTAAACGGCGGCAACCTGAATGCCCAGATCGACGGCCTTGTCCAGCTTTTTGACCGGCAAAAATCGATATCCCAGAGGGCCGCAGCGATCGAACGTCTGCTTCAGGAGTCGCTGACAAAGCCGATCACCTCCGAAACCATATATTATTTTGACGGAATGTCCCAGGGATATCGGGATTTGACGGAGCATCTGGTTCAGTTGCTGCTGCAAAGAGACATGCTCCTTTTGAGCTACACGGATAAATTTCCGCGGGTAGTAGAGCTGCAGAATCAAATCCGGGAAGTCGTCAAGTCGATGCAGTCACAGCTTGTGGCTCAGACTAAGGCTCTCGATAATGATATGAAAGACCTGAAGATTCAGATATCGCAAAAACAGGGGCTCCTTCAGCAGGTCCCGGAGATCGGGTTGGAACTCGTTCGTCTGGAGAGGGAGCGCAGCATCGCCCTGGAGGTTTATACGCTGATCGAAAAGCGCTACCAGGAAGCCCTGATCTCCGAGGCGGAGAGGGTGGATGAGGTGCAGATAGTCAAACCGGCGCTTGAACCCATTGCCCCCATTAATCCCACCAAAGTCGGAACCAACATCATGCTGGGAATGATCATCGGCCTGGTGCTCGGGATTGTCTTCGCGTTTCTGATCGAAACCTTCGATACCTCCATCGGGGCGATTGAAGAAATCGAGGAATTTTTGAGTACCAAGGTGGTCGGCATGATCCCTTTTTTGAATCTGGAGGATGTGCGGGACAGCATCAAGGTGGGGATGCCCGCTGATGCCAGTGAAGCGTCCATAAAAAGGCATTTTCAATTGATTTCGCATTTTCTGCCCTCCTCGACGCTTGCGGAAAATTACCGGGCGCTGCGAACCAATTTCAGTTTTATGACAATCGAAAAGGAAGCAAAAGTAATAGTAATTACAAGTACATATCAAGGAGAGGGGAAATCAACGGTGATTTCCAATATGGCCATCACCCTTGCCCAGTCCGGCCATAAAGTACTGCTGGTCGACGGCGATTTCCGCAGGCCAACGGTTGCCAGGGCCTTCGGAATTGCGCAGATACCTGGTTTTACCGATGTCATTCTTGGCAATTACGACTGGAAGGACGCTGTTCGCTCCATCTCGGATCTGATGATTGGCAAGATGACCATTGACGAGGTAACCTTGACCCCCGGGCTGGAAAACCTCTTCCTGATGACCAGCGGTTCCGGCGCGCCTAACCCGGCGGAACTGATCAGCTCCAAAATAGTTACCGATCTGCTCGTACAGATGAAAGCCGCTTACGATTTCGTTCTTATTGATGCCCCTCCTGTGCTTGCGGCGACGGATGCGACGGTCTGGAGTGCCAAGGCCGATGCCGTAATTATCGTCTATCAGGTTGGCCGCGTGGCCCGGGGCGCCCTGAGGAGGGCAAAATCCCAGCTCGATCATGTCAAGGCGCAGATGCTGGGCATTGTCCTCAACGGCGTGAAGGCCGAAATCAGCCCTGATTTCACATCCGAGGACAAGTACTACTACTATTATGGCGATTATGGAAAATCAGGACGGCGCAAAACCAAACGAGAGAAGCTCAAAGCCCTGCTGCCGGAGAAGCTGGTCAGCATATACGAGAAGTTGCGCAACCGTGTTAAAGGCTTTAAAAAACCGCATTTATGAGAGTGCAGTCATGGAAAGCATGCAGCAGCAGCGAAAATTTGAGCGTGAATTCAAGCGGACCGTGAGAAGGAAGGCCTGGAAACGAAACATTATCTGGCTGCTGGTGATTTTGCTGATCGCCGTCGCGGCCAGTTTTCTTGTCAACTTCATGCCTGTCTGGTACGATCAATTTGTCAGGTACAA
>CAZKHU010000067.1:0-1667 GCA_964552725.1 uncultured Syntrophus sp. | reverse complement strand
CCAGTTTTCTTGTCAACTTCATGCCTGTCTGGTACGATCAATTTGTCAGGTACAAAGATCCCGTATATCGTCCCATGGATATTGAAAGGAAGTTCCAGGCGGTCGAACGAGAGCGCGGCGGCATAAAACAGCAGTGACAATTGCTTTGGGCAGACGCGCTGCCGGCAGGGCTACAGGAATGCGACGACAGGGGATGTGTTGATGGGGAAGCTCTACAATCAGGGATTCGATCCGAGGATGGTTTTTGTCATGGCGATCGTCATTTTGGTTACGATGGCCGCCGGAACCATGTTCGTGAAGCTTTCGACGACAACGGCGATTGCGATCACAGTAGGCGTCGTGCTTGCCGTTGCCAGTTTTGCAAATGCGGAACTGGCCCTGTACATTCTGATCTTCTCCATG
This sequence comes from uncultured Syntrophus sp., assembly GCA_964552725.1. GTDB lineage: Bacteria > Desulfobacterota > Syntrophia > Syntrophales > UBA5619 > DYTH01. The sequence goes on along the minus strand of CAZKHU010000067.1, from coordinate 1,265 downwards.
CTTCTCGGCCCGCAGTTTTCCGTCGGCGGCTCGGAGGTTGTACAGGGTCGCGGGCGGGCGGGGATCAGCTTGAGGCTGGACGATTTCCTGCTTGTGGTCATTGGCCTGAGCTGGTTTTTTAAGACCGCCATCAGAAAGGAACTCGGCCTGTTTGCCAACACCCCCTTGAATCGGGCTATCGGTTACTATTTCGCCATCTGTCTCGTTTCTACCTTGATGGGCTACATGGCCGGCAGGGTCCGGGGTCTGTCCGGGGTTTTCTTTGTTTTAAAATACTTTGAATATTTTATCGTTTTCTTTATGGCCGTCACCCAGATTAATGACAAAAAGAAACTTGAGCGTTTTTTGTTTGCCATCCTCCTGGTTTGTTTTATCGTCTGCATTGTCGCGATAGTCCAGATTCCTGCCGGGGGCCGGGTATCGGCGCCTTTCGAGGGCCCGGAAGGGGAGCCCAATACCCTGGGCGGCTATCTCGTGTTGATCATGTCAATAGTTTTGGGGCTGCTTCTCAACAGCGTCACCAAAAAACAAAGATTCTATTTGGGGACGTTGCTCTTTTTTATCGTTGTTTCTCTCGCGGCGACGCTCTCGAGAAGTTCCTGGCTTGCACTGGCGCCGATGTATCTGACCCTGATTTATTTCAACAAAAAGAAGGCAATCCTTATTATCCCCCTCATTGTTATTGTGCTTATTGCCCCTTTTGTGCTTCCTCAAAACGTCAAGGAAAGGGCCCTGTTTACATTTACCCAGCCTGTCGAAGAGGGACAAATCCAGCTTGGCAAAACCAGGATAGATACCTCTACATCGGCTCGGCTCGCATCCTGGAAAATTGTTTTAATGTCCGATTTCATTAAACATCCTATCGTCGGCTACGGGATTACCGGATATGGCTTTCTGGATGCCCAATATCCCCGGGTGCTGGCCGAATCCGGCATTATAGGACTTTTAGTGTTTTTTTATCTATTGCGGTCGATCTACACCAACGTCCATAACCTCTACCGCAAAACAACAGATTCCCTGTACAAGGGGCTGACGCTGGGGTACCTGGCAGGATTCTGGGCAATGATCGCCCACGGAATCGGGGCTAACACATTTATTATTGTCCGAATTATGGAGCCGTTCTGGTTTTTGACCGCAATGGTGATCATGATTCCGACCTTGCCTCTTGAAGTTACAGAAGAAGTGAGTGTCGAAAAAGCCCTGTAATATAGAGGCAATTGCAAAACCATTTGTCATTCCCGAAAGCGAAGCTTAATGTTCATAAT
>CAZKHU010000066.1:0-15816 GCA_964552725.1 uncultured Syntrophus sp. | reverse complement strand
CTTGTCATTCCCGCAACGATTCTGAGCGGGAAAACGAAGTTTAATGTTCATAATCCGGTTCTAACTGCTTGAAAAACCATATTCCCGATAGAGACATTCGGGAATGACAAATGGTTTTGCAATTGGCTCGAATTGTTTAATCCAACCTTCAGATGTCGCGGTTAACAAATGCATCAGACTATAATGATTATGTTTATTTCGTATCACCTGTAAAGTTTATTGACAAACCTGATTCATTTTATTGTTTATCATCCTCAACCAATATCCACTGCGAAGCCCGGCGACCGCCGATGTTGCGAATTTTTTTCCCGGATAAGGATGAAACGAGATTGTGAATCTTGTCCATCTTCTGATCCTCGTTCAGCACCTCCGGCAGTTTGTCAAAAAGCAACTCGTTGATCTCCTCACGCGCTACCGGTTGGCGCTTGCCGATCATGTCCGGGATCAAATCCCTGTAGTAATGATTATCGAAACCCCTATCCCGGATATGCTTGGCTTTTTCACCCGTTGCCGCCGCTACCTGAGCAACGACGATTAGATTGGGATGCTGTGATTAACTCAAATACTTTCTGCTCTTCCCGTTCTTCCGGCGCAACAGCTCATCTTCAGGCTTTACTAAACTCTACTAAGCTTTACTAAATGGCTTCGCCAGTCAAAACCCAGTGCGGTTTTGCGGAACTGCCTTTATTTACAATAGTATTGTCTTTTTTTGCCATCGCATAAATCAAATTCCTTACCTTGTTTTTCTTCTGCTGCTCATCTAAAGCATCTGAAAATTTGTCCAGAAGCAGGTTGTCAATATCCTTCCGGCTTGCCGATCCGTATTCCGTGATGAAGGAGATGATCATTTTCTTGTAATGCGCATCATCAAATGCACGATTCCGTATGTAGGCTGTCTTGTCACCCGTTACTGCAGCAATATGAGATGACACAAAGAGATTGGGGTATCTGCCTTCCAGGAGTTTCTTCGATTTCATGAATTTGTATTCATGCTCGGACAGCCGCTTTCTCTTCTGCACCTTGTCAAGACAGATGACCGCCTTTAAATCAAGATCAGTCTCATTTATCAGCGTTTGGGTGTAGTTTTTATCAAGAATCTTCCCATATATCTTGACCTTAACCTTCCCCGGATCAGTCAGATCGTATTCGGGGAGAGGGAAGAAGCGGTTACGCTGCATCATGAACATCTTCTTGATGCCGCCCCCCTGGGTATCGATCAACTTCAGGTTGACCATGGCGTTTGCCAGAAAGGGATTGCGGTAGAGTTCCGGTGGGGAATCCTGCTCGATCACTGTCTCAACCGATTCGGGGATAAAACTCCCCAAGTTGGTAAAGAGCAGCTCATCCGGCAGCTCCACAACATTGATCCGCCCGCGCAACTCATAGTCCTGATGGGCGATGCAGTTGTGCAGCGCCTCACGGATGACATAGGGTTCGTACTGTGTAATCTCCGTGGGGAAAAGGGTGTTGTCCTGCAGGTAGCGGTATTTTAGATTACGGATTTTGGCGAACAGTGCATCGGTATTGAGGAGAAAGGGCGGGCCGAAATGCTCGTAGTCTTTTTCGATATTGTGCTCATCCTTGAGGATCCAGCTAATTTTCGCCACAGATGGCGAAAGGAAATGCTCTGACTCATCTCTGCCAAGCAGCAGGATGGCAGTCCGGGTGATCTTTCCTTTGATAGTGACCTTGGCCTTATTGAGAAACGTCTTCTCATCCCAGGTATCAACGTCGGCAGCTTTGTCAGGATACTTTTTCCTGAACTCATCACGCGCCCTTGCAATTGCAAGCGGATCGAGATCGGCCAGCGTCGCATCCTTACAAATCTGGGCGGACCAATCTATGGCCGGTTTTTTGATCCAGATTTTTCTGGCTTTTTCAGGATGATCTTCCAGCTTCTTCTTGTAGGAGCCAACGCGAATGTATTCGATCCCCTTGAATCGTACAGGAGTATTGTGTGCCGGCTCGATTTTGAACATGACAATCGGTTTGTCATCGTAGACAAACTCAATAATTTCAAAATCAATCGGCGGCTGAAGCTGTGTGGCAAGCCAGTTTTCCAGTTCCTGGTTACCGATCTTTTTCTTATGAGGCTTGAATTTTGTTCCGATTACCCGATGGGACTGGTCCTCAACCCCGAAGACCAGATAGGCATGTTCCTTGTTGTGCAAAGCGGCCGAATTGGCAAGGGCTGATATATATTCACCGATAGCCTGGGGCTCAGCGTCACTAACCTTGAATTCCAGCCATTCGCTTTCACGCGGCTCGGCCCTTAAGCGGTCTATAAGTGCATGTAGTTCAGCAGTATTCATTGGTTTTCCTCACTTTGATGCTTACGAAACCATTGTAGCGCCTCGGTTCGTGCGAATCGCAATAATTCATTCCTCCGGTGCAAGGAAATACACCGCCCGGAGGGGCAGCTTCGCCTTGTCCTCATCGGTGAGTTTTGGGTAGAACTCCTGCCAGAGGCTAACGAACCTCTCGAAGTCAATCAACTCCACGTGAACCTGCGAGCTTCTCGCCGTCGTCTTGGCATCGGCGGTAAAACCATTCGTCGCGACAAAGATTCCCACGTCTCCATCTTTCTGGAGAAGCCCCATAAGTTCGCGGATTTCGTTAACGGACGCTGACGACTCGCGACGCTTGATCTGGATTTTGATGCGCGGAGTCGTCGTACCGAGGGGATCCTGGTAGGCTACGACGTCGATGCCGCCATCTTTGCCGCGAGGAGCAACAAAGGGGGTATAGTAACCCATCCCCCGCAGCAGCGCGGCAACGAGGTCCTGGAATTCATAAGGTGTTTTTGCCTCAATGTATTTTCGCAGTCCGTCCAAAGCCTGTTGTTCCACCTCTTCAAGGGTGATTTCCCTCGCCCTGGTCCCTGCCTCGATAACCGGCTCTCCCAAGCTTTTTTCGTCGTCAACGGATTCGCCGACTTTTTTCTTCCAATCACGATAGGCTTTACTGGCCTCGTCGAGCAGGCCGCGTTCACCAAGAGCAAGGGCTGCTTCTCCCTCCTTCGTCAGGAACCAGACCCCTTTCTGTTTGACCAGAAAACCGGCTTTTATGCAGTCGATCGAGAAGAAATGGAGAATGGAAATCCATCGGACATATCCGGATTTTTCGTACGTTTCCCGGTCCCAGGGATCAAACTGCACCGCTTGGGACACACGCGCAATAACTTCCTTGCCCGGCAATTCACCCCCGGCGTCTTTCAAGGTTTTCAAGGCGGCATAAATAACCTTGGCGGCTAACGCCCGTGACCGGGATAAATCCTTATTTTTTGACATGGTAGACCTCCATGCGCTATTTATTCTTTCCTCTCACGATCTCTATTTCTTCCTGCGTTAAACCGTATAGTTCGTAGATCAATCAATCGATTTCCTCTTCGAGGCGAGAAACGGCGGAACTATGTCAGTGCTGTAGCTTATTGTCATTAAAATAATCATCGAGTTTGATAAACTGTCACCGTCTTGCGGCATTTTCGCAAGCGCTGTAAAACTTCTTGACAAAGGTTGGCAATCTGGCTCATAAAAAAACCGGCTCATCTACCAATGGAGGTAGAAGGAGCTCGGGGACCGCCTCAACAGGCGGTCGCTGTATTTTAGAGCCTTTTATTCCCGTCTATTAGAAACGAACCGCCGCCTATTAGCAATTTCGTGCTAATAGACGTGCTAATAGGCATCAGGGTAGATGATACCGCGCCCATCGCCTCACCCCCTCCCGCCGCAGAGCTCCTTTTTTTTGCATTTTTTTTAGGAGATAGGAGGCCTGTTGAAGAGATACAGCAAATAGATCCCTACATTCTGTGTTGTTGATGCTCCCGTGTTTCCGTACATAGGCCAGGATCTTTTCTTCATCTGTTTCCAATTCCGTTTGCAACAGCGGCGCCTCGACGGGAACGTTTAACGTGTAATAGGCCCAGCGGCGCGTGCCGTGCAGATCAACCAGGCCGTAGTCTGTCAGGTTGCGTAGTTCCCGCGTGGCCGTAACCGAATCCACATGGTTGAGTCGCTGATAATCGTTGTTGGTCATCCCCTCGTTATGGCGCAAATAGACAAGAGCCATCCTTTGATGATCGTTCATCGGTTTCTCGGCAAACCGGTTCAGCCAGGCAACGGCCTCCGGATTCAGCAGCGTGTGGCTTCGAAACGTCACCCAGAAAGAAGAGCGGCGATCCCGAAAACGCGGAGGTTCGAGATTCGCCTGGCGCATCGCTTCGAGCATGGCGCTGACCCCGCTGCCCCGGTTCTCGACCAGATGCAGATCCTCCATCAGACGCATGAGCCAACGGTTTCTTGTGGATTGGTCTGCCTCCAGGTTCTCTTCCGTGACATTGCCGTAAAGACCACCCGGGCTCTGGATCTCCAGACGGTCGGCAAACAGGCGGATCTGGATATAACTGCCGCGCACAAAATGGCTGTAATCGCGATGCGCAACGGCATTGACCAAGGCTTCGCGGATGGCGACGGCCGGGTATTCCGGGATGTCCCGGCGGAGCAGCCCCTCGATCAGACTGCTTTTGCGTATGGAGGCCAGAATGTGGTTCACGGTGGATTCGACCATTTCCGGGAGCGGCCCTTCAAATTTTTGGTTATCCAGAAAACGCTCGCCTCGCGGGGTTTGCTCCGTTTCGGTTACTCCGTAGAATTGAAGAAACGTAATAACGAGCTGCGGCTCGAACGCCTGGGGATAGTTCCCGAAAACGAGCAAGCCCGCCAGGGTGGGTCGGAGAATTCCCTCTTCTTCCCGCATAATGCCCAACTGTTTGAGGATTTTTTCAAATGGCTGCTTGAGATAGCCCGCCTGCGGCCGGGTTCGCTTCAGATCCTCCACATACTGCATCAGACGGTTCCGGTCGAGGTCCTCCAGAGTGGCATCCGGGATAATCTCTTGATCGATGATCGGTTGGGTCCGGAAACTCGCATAGCCGTAAATTTCGTAATCGGTCATCTGGCGATTGGTGTTTCCGACGCGGATGTAGGCCCCTTTTTGCAAGCCGGCGGTCTTGTAGTAACACGGCTTCCGATCGGCGGGTATTTCGAAAATCTCGACGGCAACGACGGTTTTCCCCTCAAAATCCTTGATTGTGAATTTTGGTCTTAGCGGCGGCTCCATCTCCGCTGCCGCCACATGACTGATTTCCTCTTGAAGACGATGCACATTTCCGACGCCGACGATTTCAAACCGCTTACTTTCATCCAGCCCCAGAAGAAGGACTCCGCCGCCGGGACGGTTGCTGAACGCGGAGAGAGTCTCAAACAGTCGCTGCGGGGTGCCCTTTTGCGCAGCCTTGACTTCCACATCGACCATTTCGCTCTGAAGGTTCTGAACTTCAGCGATAATTTGTGTAAGGTCGTCGAGGGTCATTTTATGCCACAAGCTCCAGATTGATAAACCTGCTTCCTTTTACTGCTTGTCATTCTCAACCAATATCCGCCGCTTCTTGGGCAGCTACGATCAGGTTAGGGGTAACGATATCCATAAGCCAGATGTACCGTCTTACCCCGCTATCTCGATCTTTTCTGGAAACGACATGCCAGAACCCCTCTTCCTTATCACGTCCATCGGGCAACATCCCATCGTCTCTACTCCCGATTTGTTTGCAAATAAGAATCACCTTAAATATCTAACGGTTAGTTGCGTCACGCCTCAAAATAGAGATTGCAAAACAAAAGAGATCATGCCCAGAACGGAATGTCGCCTGACCTTACCCTGCGAACGGTCAAAACAGCTCTTCCGCTCGAAGAACAGCCCTTCCTGCTGGTGGAGAATCCATTTAAAATCGCTCATGTTGCATCATCCTCTTGTCTCTTTCCCGTGCGGCGAGGTGTCAGTCAATAAAGAACGGGGCTCAGATTAGGCAGACAGTGTCTGCCTAATCTTGCCTTGCGGCTCTCCCAGGTAAAGATGTCGGCAGCACGATCGAGAAGCTTGCCGCAATCTCGATGTATTATTTCATTTTTTCGCATGGGTCTTCACCGTTTATGAATTCGAAATTTTTATCTTTTTAACGCCAGCCGCCAATGGTCATCATTTCGGTGATGTCAACGAAATGGTCCTCGATCCGACGTCCACTGTTGAAACACGCAGACGAGCCTTGCCAGCTTTTTCGCCTGTTGCCGCCTCTGCTTGGGCAGCCACGATCAGGTTAGGGGTAACGATATCCGTGGCGCTGTAAATACTTCTTGACAACCGTTGGCAATCTGGTTCATAAAGAAACCAACTCATCTACCAATGGAGGTAGAAGGAGCTCGGGGGCCGCCTGAAAAGGCGGTCGCTGTATTTTAGAGCCTCTTTTCATAGCGCCTTGACAAATCCCTTTGTCCCCCCTCTGAATCAACGTAATAAGCAGTAATCCAGAATAGAGCCTTTTTCTTTTTTTGGAAAATGAGCACATAGTCATATTCGGCAAGCCAGATGTACCGTCTTATCCCGTTGTCCTTTGTGCCATGATCATAATCAAATACCTTGATTTCACTTCTTTCAGGGCTTTCCATCGTCGGCCGCGCCCAAGGCAAACGCTCGGCGCGTCGGTAATCGATCAATCTTTCTCCACTTCTTCGATCCTCTTTGGAAACAACATGCCAGAATCCTTCTTCTTTGTTGCATCCATCCGGCAACACTCTGTTGTTATAAATAATCTTCATACCTCGATGATGGACGGCGCCTTTCTTAAAATCCCTGGAAAAGACAGCATAAAGGCGCTCCAGAATTTCTTCCCACGTTCCCCGCAAGTCAAGAATCGGCGGCAGAGAATCGGGTATCTTGGTCATTAGCAGGCCTCCCTTGGTGAAAAAACGAAGAGATTGAACTTCTCTTCCCAAGGAGGAGTGCTCGTTTCCAGATTCCTGCCGGATAATTGACAAATTCTATTGATTAATTTCAGCTTTGTCTGGTTGCCTGTTAGAGAGCGATTTTTGTAAGCTATTGCCCCCATTAAAAAATCAGCAATCTGCAAGAGTTCCACTTCCTTGGAACGGACATGCTGTATTTTGCGAATGACTTTTCTGTCGAAGTCATGAAGATTGTTGGAAAGAACATCTTTCAGGTAATCAATTTTCAGTTGGCTGCGGGTATCCTTAATATCCAGATAGATGTCATACTGATCCGTATCCGAAATGATATTGCGGAGCAGATAATAATACATTTTGTAATAAAAAGAATCATGGCTTCCCTGATTGTAATATTCGTGATTTAATTTTGCTTTGTCATTGACAATGAGGCACCGGAAATTGAGATTAGCCGCTGAAAAGAAAAGATCGACCGTTTCAAGAAAGAATAATTCCCGGGACTCGGAAACCTTTGTCCATTTCAATTCCCCTCTTGCCTCATGTCTTGCCTTCAGTTCCCGCAATGCCGCAGAATGCTGCCTGATCTCTTCCTGGGGACACCAAACAGCGCCAAAAAGCATGATTGGTTGGTGATCGTGTTCCAGATGGCAGCTTTCGTCACAGTAGATGTTAATTAGTTTGGACATGCTTTTTCTCCGGAAATGGTCGTTTTCAGCTCGTTGCTTCATTGCTCTCGGTCATCTGCCATAACTTTCTTATACTTTCTTTATTGCCATGCGGGACTTCTGTTTTCTTCCTGCGGGTCATACTTTCATACTTCTACTTCGCAGGGCGGAGATAATAACGATGTTCATAAAATATTAAAATCGCGCTGTTCTTCCCGATTTATCCACATATTATCTTTCCTGCAGGATAATAAACGATACTTGGTCCAATCTATTTCTGTATCTACGCAAATCAGGAAAGAGATACTGTGATCCCGGAATATTTTCTCAATCCATCCTTTCGTACTTCAGGTATTCAAGGCGATAGCAATCGAGAAGCTCGAGAAACTATGAGGGCATCCGTTATCTCAGGCACCGTATTTAATGATAGCTGCGTTGTTTCATTTGACTGTACACTTGTTGAAGCATCATAAATGGACACGAGGAGTTGATTGTAACGCTCAGTAGTTCGCAAATATGGCACAACATCCTCTCACATTTCTTTCTCAATATGATTGGAATCACCTGCCTGGTGGGCGGACTTCACTTCGATCAAGAGTCCCATACTTGGGATACCAAAGTTAGCACTGTACGTATAATTATAATATCGAGCAAATATTTACGTTGCATTATAGACTGTAATGGGTGACTCCACCTGTCCCCCGGATCTATGGCTATGGGTCTATTTTGCCTTCAGCCTCAGCCATTCCGACTCGGTTAGCCCTACACGTGACAACGACCGTCCGAATTCTTCGGCTGCACGTTGTGCGTGTTCCGTTTTCAATTCGGCTATCCATTCATACTTGTTTTTGCCATCGTCCTCAAAAATAAATCGTCCCTCATCGGCCTTTGCAGCACTCACGGCATCAGATACGGCTGTAAAATTCGTGACGTAACAGTTGGATATCTTCGGTCTGTAACTCAGTTGAATGGGATTGCGGTTGCGATCCAGAATAGCATGCGTGACAGATTTCCCTGCATCGGGCACGGCCAGAAGACAGAAGATGAATGTTCTTGTCTTTCCGTTAATCCTTACGCTGTCACAAACAGGTTGAAGGCAAAGCATGTAACGCTGTTCTCCTTCAATTTCCCTCAGGATTACCCCAAGGTGTAATGCTTTACTGGCGTTCTCATAAGCGATTCGCTGACTCATCAGGGAACCGAGTTGTTGATGACATGAATCACCTGGACAGCCAGCCAAAAGGTATGTGGCCAAGTCTATACATTGTTGGTCGTTAACCCACTTGAGGTGTCCATCCACCTCTTTGATGCTACCCACCAACTTGGATATCTTTCCCGTCTTGTGGGTAGAGTACTTATCTTTGATTGACAGCCCTTTGCAAAACACGTCTTTGGCAAACTCGCATGGATCAGCGTTTCCACCGACAAACGCTTGTGCATCGTTCCCAGGCTTCCAATGCGTGGTGCACCAATCAGTAATAATTCGTTCAACTGCGGCACCAGTCCCAAGGGGACATTCCCCCAAGGTATCTTCGAGTACTGCGCGCAGCTCATCAGTCAATAGTGGGATAATCTGGCCGAAAGCTTCGTCAGGCAGCAATAGAGCCCGGTGTGCGAGAAAAGCCGAATCGATGCCGTCATGGAAGCGCATGAGTATACGACGATTATTCTCGCGAAGATGTGCAATTCCGCGCAAAACGACAGCCTGAAGCAATCCTGACGCGAGCCGAGAGAACTCCCAGATTGTTCGTTCCGCTAATTTCTTTTCGGGAACCCAGAAGTCTGCGTATTGAGACAGTGACGTATTTTCCCGCTTTCCCAAAACAACCACTCTGGCATTGTCCGTCGTGAGAACGAGTCCTTGGTTTACAGTATTGACACCTATGGCATCTTTTCCGATTCGTTCAACCAGATCCTCGTAAATTTTATCCGCTACCGACCGGAGATTCGGGTCCATTGTGTAGATGAAAACGAGGCGTAACTGATGAGGAACCTCTTTCATGCTTTGCTCGATCAAATTTCCCACAAGTGCCGTTGCCTTTTTCCCGGAATCACCGTGAAGGTCCCAGTCAACAATAACGACATCGGCTGCGGAACACAAATTATAAACATCAGAACGCTCGCCGAAAGACGCGCTTTTCTTCGGCTGGTAAAGAGAGCAGATAATTTGTTTCTTGGCGAAGCTGTTCTGAACATCATGGAAAGACACTTCGTCGGCTTTTTCAGCATCTTCCGTCTTTTTGTCACTCGTACCCTTTTTTACGTTTGCAGACTCAGCGCTTTTTAATGCCGCCTTTCTGAGCCTAGTCGATGGCGCCATCAAGCGTGATGCTGCGATCCCGCCCGCATTCTCGTATATCCGATCGTCAACCAAGACGACGGTTTGTAGATATTTCCCCGCGGATTCGATGATGAACTTATTGAACGGTGATATGTCATCACACATTGTCGTTACCCCACGAAAGATTGAATCTTACGCCAACACCGGAATCTTGCCGCCCATCAAGTTCGAGCTTCATCCCTTCTTTCTGTAGCACCTTTCTCGATATGTAGAGCCCCAATCCCCTGCCTCCTGGTTTTCGGGAAAAACCCTGTTCGAAAATTGCTTCCGTATCGCGCTTGTTCACAGGCGGTCCGTTATTCTCGATGTGGTAGACATTATTCGAGTAGTCCAACGATATCAGGCGTTCGCCCGGTTGATCCTTCAACCAGAAAATGAAGTTGTCGATGAGGTTAACGAATACGGGATAGATTGTTGAGGGATAACTGTGCACCTTGCTGTCCAGAAATGCCTGCGTGGCATTCAAGTGAATGTGGTGCCGATCAAAACGTACGCTGAACAACGCCCGAACATAATGAACGATCTCCTTGCCCTGAATATCGACGCGATTCCGATAAAGTCGACGTTGAAGGGGCGTGAACAGGTTGAGATGGGCATCCAGGTGGTCGAAATTGGTCCGGATTTCACGATAGATCGGGAGAAGATCGTCATTGTGTTGTGCCCAGGAATGGAGCTCACGCAATTGGTTCCGGATCATTTTGATCGCCGCTACGAATTCATGATTGATCACGGCTACAGCGAGTCCCAACTGCACCAACTCCTCATCGGTATCGGCTTGTTCACGAAGAGACTGAAGCTCCGTTTCCATAGCTTCCGCCATATCGAATTGACTGACCTCCATTTTTTGCTCAAGACTTTCGGTAATTCCCGTCAGTAACTCACGTACACTTCCCATCGCCTCGGTGTTCCTCACCGCGACAGTGTTGATGCTTTGCTCGTAATTCGCTCGGATCTCCTCAATCTGTTGGGGCGGCAAATCGCGGAGGTCCCTGTGCGCGAGATCATCGTTTACCGATTCAATCGCATCACGCAGTTCTTTCAATGCGGCGCGTGCCGTATTGATTGCGGCGCGGCGAGTTTGGCCGGTTGACTGTTGCAGCGCCGAAGCTTCGGATCTCATGATTTTGTTCTGCTCATCTGCGACTCGATGGATAAGATCTTGAAGCCGACGGCGTTGGTCGATGTAGATCTTGGCCTGTTCCGCCATGGAACCCAGCGTCTCTCCTATATTCTTGGCAAACGGGGTAAAGACTTCGGATTCAAGTCTGGCTTGTTCGCGCTGATATGCCTCCCAGTCTCTCGCCAACTGCTTTGTTAACCCGACCCCGCGAGGACGGGTAATGCTGTAGGCCGCCCGCAAATCGGCAAGCTTCCGGTTGGCTTCGAGTTCCGCATCGAGCAACTCGCGTGATGCATCGTCGGGATCGGTCATTTTTGAAGCAAGCTGCATTCTGGCCTGTACATGCTGCCCAAGTACGGCGACTTCCGACTCGGGCATTTCGGAATTCGTTTTCGAGAAAAACGCATTCAGGGCTTCCGTAAGTTTACCGCGCTTCGTTGTGGTTTGCTGTTCCCGTTTTCGGCGGGCTCGTTCCATTCGGTCCAACTCATCTTTGCGCTCCTGAAAGTATCCTCCGAGCGGCGCTTCCTTGCGAAAGAAATCGGCAGCCAACTGCAGAAACAAGTTTTCCACTACACTCTTTAAATGCCGATATGCCTTGTCTTTTTGGAATCCTTCACGTCCCGCTTTCTCCCTGAGCTCCGCGTTCATTTTTCGGGTAAGACATACGGCGCCATAGATTCGTCTGTAGGAGAAGAAGTAGTATGTCATGCCTTTGTTTCTTCGCTCCTCGATATTTACCCAGTCCACACCTGAATTGCCGTAAGGCAGAATACGGATTTGATCACGGTAAACATACAAGCCACCGATGTTGATTAGCTTTCTGTTCAGGCGAGCAAAGTCCTCAGGGTCGGCCATGCTTTCGCGTTGATTACCCTGTAAATATCCGAACTCGATTCGAAGGGGACCGCATGCGGTAGGTTTCCCGCCGCCATCCTTCCACGAAATAATGTGATCCACATACTTCTGATCATAAACACGCACGGTGCCCTTAAACTGGCCGTATTCATCGATATGTCCGCTCACGAACTGGTCAGCCAGATCCAGATCGTTTTTTGTGAAAAACTCTCCCTGTCCGATTAGATCTTCGAAAGTGCTGTCCGTTGACCAGAATCTAAATGCGGTCTGTATGGGGGGAGGGGTATCAACTGCAAATGTGTTATTGCAGAAGCCCAGCAAGCTCTTACTGAACTCTTTTGTTTCCGTATTTTTTTCAATTTGAATATCGGCCAGGATCGTTTCGGACGCCGGCGCCACATAGAAATGGGTACCGCTTTTACCGTCAGAGAGGGAAAGTCCTGCAACGGTTTTCTCGAAATCTTGCGGATCGACCTGAAAGTCGGCAAGATCTTTCAAAATCGAGCGTAAATCGCATTGGGGAAACTTCATCTGAAGCCGGTTGATATTATCTGCATTTTCTCGTAACAACTCGGCAACATCCCGAGCCGACGCAAGCCGGCCGCCAGTAATGCTTCTGACGGGAACCTCGACATCGTCGAGATTCAAGGTGGATTGTTCGAACAATCCCCAGTTAACATAGCACATGGTGAGGGTATTGTTTTCCCCGTTCTTTTCGGAGCGTGTAAGAACCAGGACTTGACGACCGAGAAAGGCGATGGCAAGACGCCCGATGCCCTTCTCCCCCATGATGGCACGCTCGGGCTTGTCGGGAGGATGATATGATTGCGTTCCTGCCGCGGAGGTGATTTTGCTGTCCGTTCCCAGAACCAACCAATTCGACTCGAATTCCTCCTGAGTCATTCCGATTCCATCATCACGGATCACCAAGAGGAGATCGGATCTGAAAAAATCAACTTCCACATGATCGGCATACGCATCATGTGCGTTCTTGAACAGCTCGCTGATGGCGGTTGATGCATCGGCGATCTGCTGACGTCCGAGCATATCAACTGCTCTTGCCTTGGTCCGAAACTTAGCCATCTTTGCACTCCAAATTTTTAACGTGCTTTACGAAATGCCTTCCGAATGCTTTGGCGACGGGCACGGGAACGGCATTGCCGATTTGGCGGGCCATGGAAGCGAGTGAACCGGTAAAAACAAAACTGTTCGGAAATCCCTGAAGTCTTGCCGCTTCCCTTATCGTGATCGCCCGGTCTTGTTCCGGGTGTCCGAACCGACCGTTCGAATAGCTGATGCAACGTGTTGTCAACCCCGGTGCGGGTTCATCCCAGGCAAGTCGCGTGTAGCAATCCGAATGTCCGTCGTACCGTTCCCCATTCTTCTCTTTGGCATAGCAGTTCGGCAATATCCCGGCGGGCCAGTCTCGTCGCCCGTTTGCCCCCGTGTGCCTGATGCGTTCCAGATTCAAGGCTGACAGCCCTGCCGCACGGTGGTTGGGATACTTCCGTTTGTCCGGATGTTCGGTCCCTTGTTCAACGGGTGGAAGGCTTTCGATGGCATCTCGGACCGTCACGTATGCCTCGGCCCTTTTCGGGCCGTGCGTGGGTTCAGGCAAGGTGATTTCACCCAACCTGCTTGCCGCGAGCACCAAGCGTCTTCGTACCTGTGCGGTTCCAAAGTCCTGTGCGGCGATCACACCGACGGCGAGCGAGTAGTCGTCATGCCGGAGTTGATCGACAAACGCGGGAAACGGCCCGCCATCCTCAAGGGAGACATTCTGCAGACCGGGCACGTTTTCGATGAAGACAAGTTCCGGTAAACATGTGTGGACGATAGCGGAAAAGTACGTAAGCAATCCGCGCCTCTCGTCCGTGGATGTCTCTTTCTTCGTATTCGTCTTCTGCTTGGTAAACGGCTGACATGGGGCGCAGCCGCAGAATAGTTTCACCTCTGCCCCCTTACTGTAGTGTGCCTCTATGCGCTTGACATCGATCGTTTCGATAGGTTCATTGATGACTGGAACCCCGGGGAAATTCTTCTGAAAGGTGCATATGGCGTCAGGACACGAGTCAACCGCCAACGCGTGCCGAATGCCGGATTGGCAAAAACCGACGCTTGTTCCCCCACAACCGGAAAAAAAATCATAAACACGGATAAACGGCAAAATCGATTTTTGTCGTTTCTTCATGGGATCGCCTGCCTTTCCCTTTCCGGCACGACTTTCGGAAGCGGTCCTGAAATTTCAAGTAAATTCCTTTTCGATTTCAGGAATTTTCCGGCGCGAATGCAGACAAGATCGAGTGCATTCGCACGGGCGATACCAGGTCTGCGGACGGAGCATTCCCACACAATCAGAACGCGCCAGCCATCGCGGCGAAGCTCTTCCAGAGCTTTAGCATCTCTGGTCTTGTTGTCTTGCAGCTTCTTTAGCCACCACTCTCTACGGTTCTCAGGGATGGTAGATCGAGCACATGCGTGCGAGTGCCAAAAACATCCATGAACAAGAATGGCGGCGGAGTACTTTGGGAGCACTATATCCGGCGTTCCGGGTAAATCCTTGGCATGAAGACGATACCGGAAGCCTTGCGCAAAAAGACACCGCCGGATTTCGATTTCAAGCTTCGTATTCTTTGCCCGCACTGCCGACATCATCTTACTTCTTGTCTGTCTGTCTACCGTATCCGTCATTTATCTGTATATATCCGATCCGCACAGCATAACTCTATAAGACATCTTGGTAAATCTCTGCAATTTGTGAAACAGTGTTTTAGAATCGGTATTACCAGCGATCCACACCCACATATTTGCATGATAATAATATCCTTTTTCGAAGAGGAAGTATACGAAGGGGTGCTTGGTATGTCAATGAAAAGCTGGACCTCATCCCATACCCCCTTCAGTAACGTTTATTTATGAGTCAACCGGGTGTCATGCTCCGCGCAAATACGCAAGGCGCGCCACCTGGCACTAAACAGCTAAATTTGTGCAATAAATTATCTTCATCCTTTACCCTCCACCAAGGCTATTTCCGCATTCGTAAGGCCGTACAACTCATCGACCAGCATGTCAATTTCTGCTTCCAGGCGCGGGACGGCGGGGCTGTCGGGATCGGCGAGGATTTTTTGGACGCGCTCGATGATGGAGGTTTTCTGGGCGTCGGTGGTAGAAGGGATCGGAAGTTGTTCCATGAAAATGATACGCATTTCCATAAATCCCCCTCTGACAGGCGGACTGATCTGGCCGATGAAAAAGTTTGTGACACGGGAGTTCAAAATGCCGAGCAGTGCAAGATCATCGGCTGGAAGAACGTAGGACTTGTCGTTGCTGAAATAGGCAGATTCGTCGTAGATGAATTCAGGCACCGTTGTGAAGTGCCGCCATGTGATTTTCGGTTTCTCGAACTCCTCAAAATAGGCAATGTTATCTTGAATTTCGAACCATTTATAGGTTCCCGGCTTACGCCCCTGCTTGTCGCTATCTGACTTTTTCGGTTCCAGGTCTTTCCGGAACTGCTCCAGATGGCGTTTGATGGCCGGATACTGCTCGATGTCCGTTCCGCGGCGGGTAAAGATCACATACAGTCCCGCCCATTCGGCCTTCCATTTCCGGATGTCGCGGCCGCGGAGCCAGGGTTTGATCAGGTCGGCGCTTTTGGGGTCTGCGGCGATGAGTTGCTGTCGGGTGGCCTCGTCGATGACGAAGGCCTCGTTCAGACCGGTCTTGATGCCGTAGTATAACTTTCCTTCCACATACTCGCCCAAAGGTTTACCGGCTTTTCTGAGCTTCTCCATCAAGGCCAGGACGTCCGGGCGCTCCAGGTTCCACCCCTCAGCCTTCAGGGCGGAGGCAGGCATGCTGAAGCCGATGGCGGCGAGGGTTTCGTCTATGCGCTCCAACTGGGCGGGATCGGTGAAGGTGGCGGCGAGAAATTCACCCCCACCCCGCCCCGCCCCCCCAGAGGGGGGGGGGGTTTATTTTTTTTACACAAGCAGGATGGACGGGTATGTGGTGGGGTCGAAGATGGGGAGGTGGCCG
>CAZKHU010000065.1:0-16318 GCA_964552725.1 uncultured Syntrophus sp. | reverse complement strand
CCTTCGATCTTGCGGAATTCCGGGTCCTTGAACTTTTCGCGCAGCTTCCCCAGAAAATATTTCCGCCGCGCCTCGTCGTTTGGGAAGGTCATGCCGAGACATTCGACAGGCTGACTTTTTTCTTCCAGCACATGCTCCTCGTAGGATTTCTCAAAGAAGTCTGATTGAGCTTCGGCAAACAACTTTTCTGAAGGTCTGCTCATGGTTTAGGCCTGCATCACTTCCTGCAAATAGCGGGTTATCCGATCTCGGTTTGTGCCCAGGCTGGAAAACTGTTTCTCACAGACGTCGCTGAAGCGTGCCAGAACCTTACGGTTGACCGTTTCCTGATCTTCAAAAATACCCATGGAACGGTTGGTCAAGTTCCATTTCTCATACTGGAGCAGTGAGATTGTAGCGACCTGGATTTTGTCATCATTGGGAAGGGCAAAAACAAACAAGGGACGAGGCATGCCGTTCACCCGACAGTCCACGGCATACATGCCCTGGGGATCGTGGCGCTGATCCTTCCAGTCGAATATCCGCCGTTCTTCTGGCACGGCCGCCGCCATCAGTTCCCGGAAATCCTCCAGAAAGGTGGAGCGAATCCGTTCCCTGGTCAGATAAGATACATCGGATATCTTAAGCAGAGCCTGGATAAACGAAAACAAGGCGTCGCCATACTGCTCATTCTCTATTCTTAAAACCAGTTCGCCATTCTGATCTCCCACCTGAAAGGCAGAAAGGGCATTATTGATGATCTTCTGGCGGTTGCCGCGCTGCAGGTCCTTCTCGTCAAGGTCATAGGTCAGGTGCATGTAGGTGTGGCCTTCATCGGAAAGCGTCCATGCTGTCTGATCACGTCGGAGCACAATGGATAGATGGTCGCCATCCTCGAACATGAAGGGGGTGAAGACGCGATAACGGTTCATACCTTCATGCGCCAGGTTGACTTTGGCGCAAACGCTTTCACGAAATGACTGTTCTATGGATTCGGTCGTCATGATTCGATCTCCTTGAATAAGGACAATTGCGAGTCCTGCATGGCGTCAATATGACAATCTTCCATCAGGCAACGGAGCGCAGAATGAAAATCAGAATAGCGATCCGACGGCTCCGCATAGGCGTCTTCCCGTGTGCCCATATCCTGATAACGCTCCGTGGCTTGATGTATATGAAAGCCATAAAATGATATTTTCTCTATGATATTGGTATGTTCATGGCTTTTCCCGTTGTAGCGCCGCAGACGGAATGTCTGGCTCGTATCGGATGGGCAAAAGGCGAGAATTATCGAAAAATCGAGGTGATTATAGTTGCTTTGCCTAAAGATCAAACGAAATTCATTACCGTCGGCGCCGATTATGTCCAGTTCACGTTCTTTGTGCCCCCGCTTTTCGCGCAACTGGATTTTGGAGCAATAATTGCCCGGCAGAGGTTTAGGCTCCTTAATCAATATGTTGATTTCCTGATCCGAATATCTTGCCGCCATTATGGCACCTCATTGAAATTATTCTACCTAAACAAAGTTATGCAGTAAACAAGTTCTGCTCAGCGCCAGCTTCTTTGAACGCTAATGCCATGGCATCCAAAACGCCACTTTGAGAGTGGTGTTTTCCGTACGCTATGAATTCGCCACATGCGATGTGGCGAATCGCGGGAACACGGTTGGAATCGGCCGTGTAAAAAATTTGAAAGTAACGCAAGTTGGTAGTGGAAGCAATACTATCAAATAGATCGTCGCCTTCCTGCCGTATGTGAGTGAGTCCGTTGGTGTCTGTCCATTGTTCACTCCAACACGATCCGTACCTTGCCGGGCTCTTTACCTTTAATTAGCTGATCTAAGTAGTCTTCGAACCGCTTTCTCATTTCCGCCGGGGTGACCGGTGAGCCGCCCGCAAGGAGCGCTGCTCGCAGGGCTTCGGTCTTGACCGCAACTTTGGTCAGACCTGAGAGAACTTCCTGCAGGGCCTGGATGAAGTGCAGATCAATATTATCCGGGAGTACACGCTTCTTGATGAAGCCGTCCAGCAGTTTTCGCTGGTCTAGTTTAAGCAGAGTCAGGTTGTCCCTGGTCGTCGGGTCTTCAAGATTTGCCAGCAGGGTTTGGGTCCAATCAACCACCAGTTTGTCCAGTTCGCTGTCCAGATCGTCGAGCGTCATGCCGGCCGGGGTTGTTGCAGGCTCGGATGCAGGTTTGTGGCCGCAATGCGGGCAGACAGGCGAGGCTTCCAATTCCTGTTCGGTGAGGGCGAAACAGCTTTTCAGACCTGCAAGCCGGTTCTGGAAATCGGTCAAGTGCTGTAGTGGCATAAGATTGATGGTGGAGAGTTTTTGCAATACCTTGAGCCGCTCGTCGCCCATGAGCTGGACCTTGCGCTTGTCGTCCTTTACACCCAGCCGCGCTTTGCTGTGGTGGGCAAGGTAGATCCGGATATAGGCTTTTTTAAGGTCCGTCAATCGGAGCTGAGTTTGCTGGCGGAAGGCGGCTGCCCCGCGTGTGTCCGGGTCGCCGATCTGCCCGAGTATTTCATCGCGTGCCGACGTCACCTTGTCGAGCCATTCGTGTCCGGTAGTCAGGACCGCTTCCGCTGTGGAAAGGTACGACGCTACCATTCCAAGATCATTGGCCAGTTCATGCAGGGATTCAATTTCCTTCAGGAATTGAAATCCTTTGTGATGGTCCTTTACTTCCTGGGTATCGTAACGGAAGTTCTTCAGTTTTCCCGGCGTGGTATACGCCTGAAGCGATTCGAGAAATGTCTTTGTTCCATCCATCTGGGCTCTCAACTTCTGCACTTCATCCTCGGGCAGGAGACTCCGCCCCCAGAAGAACAGGCCATTATGTAAATTCTGCTGGGTGACGACAAGCCGGTTGACCGTTTCCGAGACAGTCTTCAGCATTTGCTGAACCGGTGTCTCATCAGCTTGGGTAATCTGTTGAACCATTCCCGGAGGGAGTCCTAACAGTTCAAATAGCGCTTTGAGCGCCGGGATATTCCAGTCTTTAGGGCGTTCGACGTGTTTGAATTGGACCAGTTCTTCCACGCCGGTCCCGGCCATTTGCGGCAGGATGGTCGCGTCGAACTTTTTACCGGGAATGGCCAATACAATCTCTCCGGCATAAACCAGCGCGGCCAGCGCCACTACCGCCCATTCCGGTTCCAGTCGCAGCGTTTGCGGCGCCAGATACTCGACCCCGAGAATCTCCTGGAACAGTTCAGACCGATTGACAACCTGGCCGGCGCCTTTCTTTGTTGCATTGTCGAGAATATATCGGGCGTATTTTGACTGATACGGATCAATCCGCTCTCCGTCAAGGAGTCCCAACGCATCCATAACCGCTGTCGCTTGCTTGGTGCGGTTCTGTCCGGCTATCGCCCGCAAGGCGTCCTGGGCCGCCTGGGCGCGGTTGGCGCCTGTGATGAGCACCGAAAAGAAGGGGTAATCCGGCGCCTGGTCCCGGAAATGGCTGTCAAGGCATATTCCGGCGACCGTATTCACCAGATCGCGAAAATTGATCCGCTCTTGGGATGATATGCCGGACAACTCGCGGATCGACTTTCCCTTTGCCCATTCGGTGAGCGGTTTTGTCCTTCCCTGATAGGTGACATCGAAGGCGGTTGTCATGTTCTTCTGGAGCCATTGGACCAGATCTCGTAGAAAGTTCGACGCCTTGGATTCATAGGTGTTTTTGGCATGGCCGGATGCCGTGGAGGCAAGATCGAGGGCCGCAGCATATCCGCGCAATGCCGTGCGGAATGTTTCATCGGGATGTTTCAGGTGAAGGAATAATTCGTCCGGCTTCTTCTCATCTTTGAAGGACGGCGCCTCGAAAGGCTGAAGGAAGTAAAGATAAAAATCGCGGGGCGGTACTGCAGTGGATCGCTCGTTGGGCGCCCCGAAAAAGAGGTACCCAAGGCGTGCGGCTTTCCGTTCCAGCCACTCGATCTCATGCTGCCAGATCTTGTAGCCGGTGATATAGGTGTGATCCGTACATTCCATGACCCGCTTCAGGGCTTCATAATAATAACGATCAAGCTGCGAGGGCTCGAGACTCTCGGTGCGATTACGAACCTGTGCGTCGTAATCCACGGTTTTATGAACGTCGAGATAGAACTGCCCACTCAGCCTTCCCTGGACGTCCGTTTCTGTTGCCGACAGGAATTGACCATTGACTGCCTGGCTGATTACCCGTATCGCCGATTCAATTTCTCCGCGCAGATCATCGGCAGGATCGCCGCCAAGATCGGCCACGTTTGGATCAAAGAGGCACAGAGAATCTCTCAATGATTCCGAAGTCAGGCCCACGGGCGTTTCAATGCTGCCGACGGTCAGTCGGTGCAGGCTCAGGCCGTGGACAATTCTTCTGGCAAAGTCTTTATTCTTGCCTTTCGGGTAATTGCTGTTGATCAGCCCCTCAAGTTTTGCGCTGCACTCGATGACTTCCCTGATTTCCGGGATAGCGCGAAAAGCCGCGTTTTCTTTAATGGTTATCCAGTAGCTATCGTAAGCGATGAGTCCCGGACGGTCGTCCGAGACGTCCTGATTGAGCAGTTTCTTCATGGCGAGGGACAGGGTCTTGAGGGCCTCGCGTTTTTCCACTGCCGCGACCCGCTCGAAGGTATCAATATAATCAGGATGCACGGGAAACAAGCGGACGAACTCGTCCATACGCTCATTCATGAAGCCGTAGAACCTGGCGAAGGGGGTCAGATACTCCCGGATTTTAACCTGCTGGTCGCCGGTCTTCTTGAGCAGGCGCTCGGCCACCACATATTTGACATCGTTGCGGGCGATGAGAATTTGCTCGAAGCGGTCCTTCACCCGGCGGATGCTATCGGACACAAAAGAAAACCGGGGGCTGTCGAAGATCGCCTCCTGAATGCCGGCGATGAATCGGAAATGCAGGTCCTTGCAGACCTCGCCGATCTCCCTGAGGAAGTTTAGATCCAGGATAAGTTCCTGATCTTTTCGTGTCCGGAGGAAATCGAGAAGCTCATCCACGACCAGGAGCAGCCCGTGATCAGGAAACTTCTGGTGGAACGCCGTCATCATTTCCTCAAAGGCGCTTTTGTTCTCGGATACTTTGGACGTGGGCGGGAAGGAAAAAGTAACGCCAATGGCTTCCAAATGTTCTTCCAATTCGGCAATGATAATATCGCGCAGGGACATGGTTGTTGCACCGATCTCGGTCCGGACAACCTTGAATCGCCCCGCAATCTTTTTTGCTGCTTTGGCCACGGATTGGTCGCTCAAATGGGAGGCGAGTTCTTCATCCTCCGCCAGGGCAGAGATGACTGATAGAAGATGAGATTTTCCCGTGCCGTAATTGCCGATTACAAGAAGCCCTTTATTATCTAATGGTTGGTCAAACTGAAGCTGTGGGATAGCGAGACCGATGAGCCTTTCAGCCATCTCTACGGAGATGACATAGGTCTCGACAAGCTGCCGGGCGGCGGCGGAAGAATTAGCGCTCCGCAATTGTACAACGGATTCAATCGGTTCAAACCGGATTAAATCACCGTATTTCATGGGTTCATCCTTTCCTTCCCTGTTCAAATAACACTTATTCCCTTCAACCCGGCGTTGCAATCAACAAATCACGTGACGAATAACGCCTGTATTCCGGGTGCCCTGGTACAGCATAGGTAAGAGAATCTTTATCAATTGAGCCATTCCAACTCGTTACAATCGTTTTATTCCGTGAAAGTCCCTGGAGAAGCCGCAGGGGGTCCTGTTTTAAAGCTACATCGAATAATATCTCAATATTATCGAGTAGAATCGTGTTTTCTTCGATCTCATCGATCACCTCTCCCAGGAGACGCGGGAGCTGGAGTGACCGTTGACGTTCGGTGAGATCAAGCATGCGCCGTGACAATCCCAAATTTATATTGATGAGCGGCGCCGCAGTGCGCTCATGCACATATTGGAGTGCAGCGGTCTTACCTGCACCAGCGGCGGCCACCAATATAACAAGGCGGTGGTACAGCTCGGCTGCCTGGCCGATTTGTTCCATCACTCTCTCGGCCAATGATTCCGCCATTATTGGTCTCCATGAACTGAGGATACTCTCTCACAGATTCAAATTTTTGTGAATGTATGTCGTCAGATCGCCGAGGCGGTTGGTGTAGCTGCCGTATTCGTTGTCGTACCACCCGAAGATCTTCGCATGGATTACGGGGATGCGGATATTTTTTTGCTCCAGCGCCTCATGAACCGCTGCCGGCAGGCCTTGAATGTCCGCCAGGTCGAAATCGATGAAGGCCGTGCGGGTGTGGTTGAACTGTCCCTCGATAACTATTGCCGCATCCATACCGATCAGGTCGGTAGGCACGTTCTGTTCTTCCGAATAGACAACGAGATGTTCGGGATCGTTGGCGTAAGCCTTTTTGTAAATGTTGTTGAGGCTGTCGCGATTGAGCGGGGCTGCTCCGCCGTTTTTCGGCGCCGGGAAGGTGATGTTCAGGACTATCAGGGATTCCGTGGTCGTCGGCACCCGGATCGAGTCCGCCATGAACCCGATGTCTTTGACCTCGGGGATCACCTGGATCAGCGCTTCGGCGGCATTGGTGGAGGTGAGGATGATATTGTTCAGCGTGCTTCTGTTTTTGCGAAGGTCCTTTTCACCGGCCTTCGGCGTCTTGTCGAGGATGCTCTGCGTATTTGTAACCGCGTGAACTGTGGACATCGAGGCGGTGAGGATTCTGCTGGTAGCTTCCTCTTCGAGGAGCGGTTTCAGCATGTGTGCAAGACCCGTTGTCGTACAGGATGCCGCCGAGACGAGCTGGTGTTTTTTATTGTCAAAGGCGGCATGATTGATCCCGTAAATCATCGTTACCGCCTCGGCCGGCAGCGGCAGGGCCTTGTTTTTGATCTTGAAGGCGGAGGAATTGACGACAACTTTTGCCCCTCCGGCAAGGTGACCCCGCAGGGAGCCGTTTTTTTCATCCGCCGGCAGCGTCGGATCCTGAAATTTTCCGGTGCAGTCCACAACGACATCGGCGCCGTAGTCGCGCCAGGCGATTTCTGCGGGATTTCTCGCGGCGCGTAAAATTTTTACCGGGATGCCGTCGATGAGAAGCTCTCCCTTCTGCTCATCGACTATTTTCACAATCCTCTCCGCCTTGATGCCGTACAGGAATTTATGAATGGGTCCGTAGGTAGCGTCTTTTTCGATCGTCTGGGCAATTGCCGCAAGCCCGGCGCCGGCCTCCCGCCCCAGATTGACGACAATTTCCTGAAAATATTTTCTTCCGATATGGTGCCAGAGCGTAAGTTTCCCTATTCTGCCCAAGCTGTTTATTCCCAGAACCGGCTTTCTGTTTTCAAAAACTTCCACCTGACTCATAAGCGACCATCCTTTCTTTAAATAAAAAATTAATGGTTGAGTATAGCAAAACGGCTATTTATCCGGGGATTGGCTGCCCGGTGATTCTTTCAACGGCTTTTCGTTATGCCGACCCGCCGGCAGAAGCCGGAAATCCCGCAGATGCTGCAGTGCGGCGAGATGGGACGGCAGACGCTTCTCCCGAAGGAAACCAGCAGCGTATTATATTTTATCCAGTATTGCCGGGGCAGCTTTTCCCGGAGGGCGAACTCGGTCTCCTCCGGCGTCTTCGTATCTACATACCCGAGACGATTTGATATCCGATGAACGTGCACATCCACACAGATCCCCGGGCCGTTGAATCCGAGGGCGACCACGAGATTGGCTGTTTTTCTTCCCACTCCGCGCATCTTGAGGAGTTCCTCGATGTTGTCCGGCACCCGGGAGGCGTAACGGTCGATCAGTGTCCGGCAGACTTCGTGAATCGTTTCTGCCTTGTTCCGGTAGAATCCCACCGGATAGATGGCCTTCGCTATCTCCTCTTTTGTCAGCGCCGCCATTGCCGCGGGCGTGTCGGCGAGGGCAAAGAGTCTTGCGCTCGCCATTGCGGTAACCTCGTCTTTGGTGCGCAGGCTCAGCAGTGTCGAGACGAGTATTTCAAAGGGATCACGGTGTTTTTCCGCCAGTTTTGTAACAATCGGCAGCTCTTTTTTCCCGAGCTCATCATCGAGCAGGGCGATGATCTTTCCCATGGAGGTATTGTCGATAGCATTTCTCCGGCAGTCCGGCTTCATTCGTACCCTTCGTCGTTGGCCAGCATGTCCAGATGGAGCGTTGCAATGTCTTCGACGTCCAGGTCCACTTTCTTGTTCGTGTGGCGGAAGTCGACCATCTTTATATATCGTTTGCATTTATTGCAGACGTCCACCCGGTAGTGTTCATCGCCTTCAATGGTAAAGTAGGCGAGGGTCTGTTGTTCCTCGTTGCCGCAGAAGGGGCATTTTATCGTTTCATACTGCCATTCGAAACCGCACTGATTGCAGAAAAGATAGCGGTTTTCCGCTTCTCCCCTGATTTCGCCTATTTTGGGCTCCCGGCCGCAAATGGGGCAATAGCCTTCATGCCAGCCGAGCTTGGCGACGACTTCTCCATAACCGGTTGCGACCACTTCCAGTGCAGGTCTCAGGCTCTCTTCGATGAAAAGCTCTACCAGATCGAACGATGCCTCCTCGCCGGTTTTTTCCGCTTCGTTTTCTTCCGGCGCCTGGTTGAACGATTCGTAGATAAGATCGTTGAAGAGGACCGCCCCGGCCGCTATTTTAGACGCCATTTCTCTGGTTTCTCCCGGCGCCCGTTTTTCCGCTATCTTCAAGAGCTCAAGAAAATATTCCTGAGACTCGGAAAGATCATAGTCAGTGAAAGAAAAGTCGACAAGCGGGAACCCGCCTTCTATTTTCGCCCTGATCAGCCTTTTCTCGACTGCGAATACTTCCTTCTGGATCCGGCGCCGGTATTCCTCGCGGAGGATCAGAATCTCTTCCAGTATGTCGAGAAGCTCCACATATTGAGGATTCAGGGAACGATGTCTTTGTATCGTCCGCAGGGAATCCTTTAAAAAAGTTGCCATGTAATTGATCTCCCTTGTTTTTTCTTTAACTGAAGAGCTTATACATCCTTTTTATTGCAGGTTCAAGAGATATTTGCCGGGGAACGGTCGTTTTTTTCTTGACATTCCCCGTGGTTTTTCTTTATTGACTTCAATTACCGTCAGAATATAAACAGCATCGGGAGGATGATTCATGAAATTAACACAACTTGCCGTATCTATTGAGAACTCGCCTGGCCGCCTGCTTGAGGTGACTCAGGCGCTGGCTGATGCAGGGATCAATCTGCGGGCCTTGTCTCTGGTCGATACCGGGGATTTCGGACAGCTCAGGCTTCTGGTTTCCGACGTGCATAGTGCGCGGCGGATTATGATGGAAAAACATCTTCCCGCCCGCGTGGATGAGGTGGTTGCCGTGGAGGTTGAGGACAGGCCGGGCAGTTTTGCCAGGCTGCTCAAGCCGCTGCTCGACGAGAATGTCAATATTATCTATACATACGCATTTACAGGGTTTTCCGCAGACAAGGCGGTGATGATCTGTCGTTTCAGCGATAATGACAAGGCGATCGAGATCCTGCAAAGAAACGGGATCAAACTTTTGAATGCGGAAGCTTTCGGGGTTCTTGAATCAAAAGGCTGATATCGAGTTTATTCGCCGCAGTTTTTTACGCTGATATTGTCATAGAAAATCCGTAAAAAGCGCGGCTTGATGTTCATAATCCGACAGTGATTTGAACAGGAAGCAGAGGGGGTGATTTTATGAAACAGGAATCGGGCTTTGTTCCCAAATCTTTTGCTATAATCGGGGCAGGCTGCGTTGGCTCCATTGTTGCAGCTTTTTTGGCAAAGGCTGGATATGAAGTGACGCTCTGCGATGTATTCCCCGATCTGCTCAAGCAGGCAACCGATCCGGGAATACTCATAGAGGGGGCGGAAAATTTTCAGCAGAAAGTCGCCAGAACCTGCACCAATATAGATGATCTGGCCAAATTCAAGCCGGATGTGATCTTTATTATGGTCAAGGCTAACGCCCTTCCGCTGATCGCTTCTGCGATAAAAGAATTTCAGCGGGAGGGCATGTATGTAGTAAGCTGGCAAAACGGGATCGATACGGAGCTCGTTCTCGCCGATGCCTTGGGCAAAAAGGCGGTGATGCGGGCAGTGGTTAACTACGGGTGCGGCCTTGTAAAGCCCGGTCATGTAACAATGGCATTTCATCATCCGCCCCATTATATTCAGGAACTTGATCCATCGTCAAAGGACGCCACCATCGCGATTGCCGCAGCGCTTTCCAAGGGAGGTCTTGCAACCGAAAGGGTGGACGATATCGTTTCCAAGGTCTGGTACAAGGGAATTTTGAACTCCTGCATGAATCCGGTATGCGCGGTAACAGGTTATACGATGTCTCAGGCAATGGGCGACCCGATCGTGTTTCAAGTTGTCGACGCCCTGGTCAAGGAATGCGTCAAGATTGCCCGGGCCAATGAAATTCAGCTCGGCTGGAATTTTTACAACGAGGCTATCGAATACATGAGCACCGCCGGCAATCATAAGCCTTCCATGCTAATCGACATTGAAAATAAGCGCAGAACAGAGGTGGATTTCATGAATGGAAAATTCATGGAGTATGGGCAGAAAGCGGGGATAGAAACGCCGTACAATACAATAATCCGCTCCCTGGTAAAGGCCCTTGAGCCCAAATAGCAAATAAACCGAAATACAAGTCAGGAGGAATTATGGGAAAGGTTGCGATCATAGGTGTTGGGCAAAGTACCTTCGTCCGGAGTTATCCCGGATCTATCAGAGAGTTGGCTTTCGAGGGTTTTAAGGCTGCCCTCCAGGATGTCAGAATGAAAGCCACGGATATTGGCGCATCGGTCATCTGTTCCGCTCCGGAATACGACAAGCAGCGTTCGCCGGCCGGCGTTCTGGCCGAATATCTCGGTCTTACCCCTCAGCCGACGTTTTATGTGGAAAGCCTCTGTTCATCGAGCAGCATGGGCTTGAGAACGGCTTACGCGCTTGTTGCCTCCGGGTTGCACGATGTGGTGGCGGTGATCGGTTTTCAAAAGATGTCGGAAATTTCTTCCGCTGAATCCCAGGAAAGAATGGGGCGCGGCGCCGATATCCAGTGGGAAAGCCCGTTCGGAACGATGATGCCGGCTTACTATGCCATGCACGCCCAGGCGCACATGGCAAAATACGGGACAACCTCCGAGGATCTGGCTTTGATCCGCGTAAAATCAGGCACTTACGGACAGGGTAACGAAAAGGCCGTCTATCGCAAAGGGGTGACCCTCGAGATGTTTTCCCAGCCCGACAGTCCGATGGCGGGGCCCGTCGCCACCCCCCTGAGGGTGGGAGACTGCTGCGCCAATGCGGACGGCAGCTCCTGCGTGATTGTCGCCAATGAGGAAAAGGCCAGGGCGTTTTCAAAAAAACCCGTCTGGATCATGGGGCTTGGTTCGGCAACCGCATCGGTAAACATGGCGGGGCGCGCCTCCTTTTCCGGTCTTGCCGTCGCTCAGGCATCTGCGCAGCAGGCGTACAAAATGGCCGGCGTCACCGCTCAGGATATCGACGTGGCGGAGGTTCACGACTGCTTTACCATTGCCGAGATGATGGCCTATGAAGATCTCGGTTTTGCCAAACCGGGAGAAGGCAAAGAGCTGATCAGGAGCAAGGAAACCTACAAGGAAGGAAAAATTCCGGTGAATGTGGATGGCGGTCTGCTCTCCAAAGGCCACCCCATCGGCGCGACAGGCGGCTCCCAGATAAGGACTATCGTTCTGCAATTGAGAGGCGAGGCGGGTGGAATGCAGGTAAAGGATCCGGAGATTGGTCTTGTACATAACATAGGCGGCGTTGGTCTTTACGGGAACGTCACTATTCTGGGGAGGTAGAAATGAGCGACAAAAAAGAGGTAGATGCACGCTTCAAAAAATTCGGGACGGTAAGCTTCACCGCGCTTACAAAAACCAATGATTTTATCACTTACCTTGGAGAGGGCAAGATCATGGGCACTAAATGCCGGGAATGCGGCATGGTATTCTTTCCGCCCCGCGCAGATTGCTATAGCTGCCTTTCCAGCGACATGGAATGGTTCCCCGTTTCCGGAACGGGCAAGCTTCTTACCTACAGCAAGCTTCAGTATGCCCCGGTGGGCTTCGAAGGGGATCTCCCCTACTCCATCGCGGTTCTGGATTACGGCGCCTATAAGGTTTTCGGACGGATTGCCGGAGATGTTCCCGAAGGAGAGATCAAGGTGGGGATGGAGATGAAAGCCGAAGCGAACAATCTGCCGAACGGCCAGATAAACTACGTCTTTCGCAAAGCCTGAAAAACGTATAGTACCGTTCCAATCCCTCCTCCCTTGAAGGGGAGGGAATATAAATGCAATGAATTCAATGTTTTACCATCCCCTTGAAGGCTGGTCTTTACACACACTTGACACAGGGGGGCATTCAGGGTCCCGATTGCATGGGATTGAGGTAAAATTGTTGAGTAAGTATAGCGAACATTTCAGCGGCTCCATAAAGCCTTGCAAGGCCGCGCCATATGGTCTGGGTTCCCGGGAAGCCGTCTCCTTTTCTTCCCATATGCCCGCCGATGGCTGCAACCATAAATACGGCCTGGCGTATGGTAGGCGGAGTATCGGGAGGAATGGGCGATCTGCTGGCATAGCAGCAGAGGGCTTTCCACTCGATATCCTTGAAAAAGACGGTGCAGGAGGCATCGGGAGTCTCCCTGCCAAGCATCGTAAGATAATAGATGCGCCAGGCGACCACCATGTCCAACCCGAGGCAGGTTTCCAGGCGATCAGCAGTTTCGAGCTGGCGATCCTTAACCCGGCAACCACTCTTGAGCGTACGATGGAATACCTCAATGCCCCAGCGTCCCGAATACCACTCCACCCTCTTTTGAGCATCCGCAAAGTTTTCTACGGGAACCGTGGTGATGAGCATCCATTCTATGGCCTTGTCTTTTGCATCCCTCTCTATGGCATAAACCGCCCACACCTTGACGGTTTGGGAATAAATCTTCGGGGGACGCAATTCCACTTCCGCAAACCGGATATCCAGCAAGACGTCGCGGGCTTGACGGGAACCGCTATGAGGAATGTGGACTTTGAGGGAGCCCGCAGGATCCTTCCCTGCCATGAAATCCCAGAGGAACTCCTGATCAACCTTGCGATTGCGGCTTTTCTCCGAACGTACGAGAAGCCCCGGCCCCGGCTCTTTCGCCGCTTCGAGAAACAACTCGTAGATATCGGATTCCCGATCGCCCATGCTGATCAACATGGTTTCGGGGCAGAGCTTCTGAATTTCCGCTGCCTTGCGATAGCTCTTAAGCCACTTTACGCTCTCTTTGTCCTCAATCGGCAGACTCTTGCGCCGATCACTCTTGCCTGTGTCTTTGGGATCACGCGCCCATATCTGCGCATCAACCAATCCCAAGGGCGTTCCCTGTTCCGTAAAAGCGAGGGTATCGTGAAGAATCAGGCCAATCGCCTGATCGGACTTGTTGTTGATTGGCCCCAGCCCTTCTGTCATCGGGTGGGTGTAGGTGAGGGCAGTGGTATCCTGCGGGACAAGAACGACCTTGTGTTGTCTGATCCTCTCTACGGTAGCTTCCAAATGCGGGGCAAGAATCATGTCCATGTTTATCCTGGGGTTCTGAAAAAATCTATAGGCGGCGATCGTCCGCTCCTTCGAAGCGCAAGCCTCGGGGATCGTGGCTTCGGGGCTACTATAGAAGTCCTGAGCGATCGTGTAAAGTCTTTCTTTGAGACGTTCATCGTACAGACGAATTGTTCCAAACTCCTCCTCCGCCCAGTGTCGAGGGTTCTCAGGGCGAGGCATGGCGGTTGCGGGTTCCTCGCAAAGAATATCCTTCCATTTCTTGCACAGAGGACGCAAAAAGATGCTTTTCTGCGTGCCGTCTCTGCGCCCCGCGCTTTTGCCGACATACTTAAAATTGGCAGCCTTGTAGCAGGCGCCGACAAATTGGGGAGCGACAAAAGTCTCTACAAGAACGGGACGGATACTGTAGCGCTTTTCCCAGTCGTCGGCAACGCGGGCAAGCGCGAGAGACAGCACATGAGAGGCAAGGTTGGGAACCTTGACAGTGGGCAGAATCAAAAAACGGCTGTTGCAGATCAACTGATTGAGATGCAACCTTCGCGCTCCTTCCTGCCATCCGATGTAATCATCCCTCTCCCGGAGAGACCACGATGCCGCACTGAAGGCCAGTGCGCCAAGATATCCCCCGGAACTTTTGACCAGATACCGAATCTGAGCCCCGCAGAGGTTTCCGTTCCCAAGGTAGTGGTGTCTCTCAAAAAGAGCAAACCAAATCTTCGATTCCTTTGCATATCTACTGCTGACCGGACAGACCGTAACCTCCCCGAGGTCTTGAAGAGCGCCTTGAATATCGGGTATATCCAAAGCAATGGGAGTGACAGATTTATGCTCGAAAGAGTACTCGCCGCTTCGCTCCGGCAAATCGATCACTTCAGCCGCATCGAGCTTATTGAGAGCTTTGCGGCAGCACACCTCCTGCGGACTGCCGCTTGGAGAAACCCAGTTCAGCCAACTACAGACCCTTCGAGACAAGTCAAGTCGCGAAATCGACGGTTCGTTGGAAACCGTCTTGCGAATCCGGTCCAATACGGAACCGGTAAAATTTTGGCCACTGATATACATGGCCCATGTGTAGCATCCTTCACCCCCTGTGTCAAGTGTGTACAAAGACCAGCCTTGAAGGGGAGGGATTTTACGAAAGCCCCTTTCAATAACTTATCCAGGTTGTTGAGGGGGATTGTATTTTATTGAGAGATTCTCGGTTTTTTCCCAAAAACGCCTTAACTTTGTCAAGTAAAAAACATGTGCGCATTTTCTGAACTGAATGAAGAGGAAATGTCCGCGCTGCAACGGCGGATCGCCGAACTCGAACGGGCATTGAGCGCGGAGAAACGCCATGCCGAAGAGGAACTGCGTTCCAGCGATGACAAATACCGCATCATTCTCGACAACATGGAGGAGGCCTATTTTGAGCTCGATCTTGCCGGCAACATCACCTTCTTCAACAATTCTACTCTGACGATGCTTGGCTACGATCCCGGAGAGTTGACGGGGATGAATTACCGCTGTTACGTTTTCCCCGACACCGCGAAAGAGCTTTTTGATATTTTCAATCATATATTCAGAACGGGAAAGAATGCGGAGATATTTGGTTATCCTGTTCTGCGCAAAGATGGAACCGTCAGATTCCGGGAGATGTCGGCCTCTCTCAGACTGGATTGCGCGGGGAACCCGATCGGTTTCCGGTGTCTTGCCCGTGATGTCACCACGCGCAAACGTGCCGAAGACGCCCTGAAGCAGAGAGATGAGGAGCTGGAAATAAAATCCCGTTCCCTTGCCGAGTCCAACACGGCCCTGAAGGTTTTGCTGAAGCAGCGGGAAGACGACCGGGTGGAGCTTGAAAGGAACGTGTTGTCCAATGTCAGGGAGATCGTGCTTCCCTATATCGAGGAGCTGAAAAAAAGCACCCTTACCCCATCGCAGAAAGCAACGGTTAACGCCCTGGAATCGAACCTGCTGAACATAGCCTCCCCCTTCCTTCGTAATCTTACCCTTACCCAATTCAATCTGACTCCGGGGGAATTCCGTGTGGCAACCCTTGTCAAGGAAGGGCGAACCACAAAAGAAATCTCCGACACGCTGAATATTTCTCCCGGCGCGGTCAGTTTTCACCGCAACGGCATCCGAAAGAAACTGAACCTGAACTCGAAGAAAATCAATCTGCGCTCCTATCTTCTTTCGCTGGCATATTGAGCGAAGATGGTGCGCATCCCCCGGAAAAGTTCAATATTAGTTTTTTACTAATATTATCCTGATAATTATTTGATATTGCGTTATTCAATCCGGTCTGTATGATCGCACCCTCCCTGTACGTTTTTATTTAAAAAAGTATTCATCGTGCTGTCATATTCTTAAAGGTTATTTTTACACAGTGGCTGAGATTGGAAATAGCAAACCTTAACCCTGATGTCTGATATCGAGCTTGAAAATCGGCATGAAAGAGGTACTCTCTGATGAATATTGCCCAATTTTTGGTTGACAGCGCTATTATCGCCGGCCAAAAAGTAGGCCAAAATCGCCGGATAGAATGATGCTAGGGCGGTCATAAGAAACAGCTCCAGTCTCCGGTGCAAAATGCGCCGGTAAAATAAGGGATAGATTATAGCCTTTGCCCTGTCTATTTACTTTTGAATTATCTGCCTCTTGGGCTCTTTGACATCTTTCGATAGCCGTTCCTCGCCAAGTGTTGGCGGATCATAGTACAAGATACTCTGAGTGTCAAATCATAATTAAATGAACTAAATGGAATAAAATTAATCATATAGA